>DAOPIR010000060.1:0-14965 GCA_035399245.1 Candidatus Limiplasma sp. | reverse complement strand
ACCTGAAAATGAGCGCCCTGCGTGAAAGCGCGGCGGCAGCGGAGACAACCACCGTAGAAACCACGGAGGAGCTTGAAACCTGGGAGGCAACGATTGACGGAACCACCTGGCGTATTGAAGACGAAGGCTCCGCAGGCTTGGAAAACACCTATACCGTTACCATTAATAGCTCCACACTGTGTGAGGGCGGATTGATGCTGGTGAATGCCTGGCATTCTGTGCCGGATTACTTCAGCGATGAAAATCTGGTCAGCATTGGCACGGCAAGCGGTTGGGCTATTCCTGTAGCGGATTCCAGCGTAAAGATTTTTCTGGATGCATACACCGCGCTGCAATCCCTGTATGACGATGCCACCGCCGCAGGGATGACAAACTACATCGTTCGCGAGGGCTTCCGCACCAATGAAGAGCAAACCGAGCTTTTCACCGCCAAGATGGATAAGCTCAGCGATACCTACTCCGGAACCATCCTGACGGAAGAAACCAAAAAGACGGTTAACTATCCGGGCACCAGCGAATATCAGACAGGGTTATCGTTCCGTATGGGCTTATACAACTCCGAGGATCCCTCGGTTGCAAAGCTCGAATTTCAGGAAACGGAACAAGGCGCATATTTCACCGAAAACTGCTGGAAGTATGGCATCATTTTCCGCTTCCCGTCGGATGATTATCCCAATTCGAGCTGGGAGGACAAGTCCTACAAGACCGGTATTTCCATGCACTTGAACATCTATCGCTATGTCGGCCAGCCGCATGCGCTTGTTATGAAGATGCTTGGATACTGTCTGGAGGAATACGTCGAATTCCTGACCGATCATCCGCACATTTCCATCTACGAAGACGGCGTTCTCAAGTACGAAATCGTTCGTATCAATGTAAACGAGCAGACGGCCTATGATCTGCCGATTACCAATATGTCAAGCTCCTATTATGCCAGCATTGATAATATGGGTGCTATCGTAATGGCATACGAATACGGTTTCTAAGAAAACCAAATCATAAAGAGGCTGCTTATTGGCAGCCTCTCAGGGTGTCAAAAAACCATGTTTTGCAGGCACACTGCCAGCCTGTTCAAAATGCCTGATATGCTAGGAAGCAAGGGTGGAAAGGGGTTGAGCTTACTCACTTGTAAGTGATACCCCTTTCCATCCCGCAGCTGACAACGCAGATTGGGCTTTTTCAACAGGCTGAGAGGCTGCTTATTGGCAGCCTCTTTCCATTACTAATTCCATGATAGATACCATAGAAAAAGAAGCCCCGTATTGGTGGCTTCTTTTTCTATGGTGTGATTACTGAATTTCGACAGTCGCGCCGACTTCTTCGAACTTCTCTTTGATCTTCTCGGCTTCTTCCTTGGACACAGCCTCTTTGATGGTCTTGGGAGCGCCTTCGACGATGTCCTTGGCTTCCTTCAGGCCCAAGCCGCTGACGACTTCACGCACGACCTTGATAACCTTGATCTTCTGTGCGCCGGCTTCTTTGAGCACAACGTCAAACTCGGTCTTTTCTTCCACTGCCGCGGCCGCGCCTGCGCCTGCGGGAGCCGCCACAACTGCTGCTGCGGCTGATACGCCAAATTTTTCTTCCAGGGCTTTGACCAGATCGTTCAACTCAAGAACGGTCATTTTTTCAATTTCCGCAATGAACTCTTCATGTGTCATTTGAATTTCCTCCAATTTAATATTCGGTATTCGTTACGCTGTTGCTTCGCCTTCAGATTGCTTTTTTGCGATTGCATCAAGCACACGCACAAAGCCACTGATGCCGGATTGTAGGCTTCCCAGCAGTCTTGCCAGCAGTTCTTCTCTTGACGGTGTGTTGGCAAGTTCGTCCACCATAGCCGCATCGATGACCTGATCGCCCATCATACCGGCTTTTACGGTGAGGAACTTGGTCTTGCTCTTCTTCACAAAGTCGTTTACGACTTTGGCGGGAGACACGACATCCTCCATGCCGAACGCAAATGCCGAAGGTCCCTTCAGCGCCTCGTCCAGTCCTTCGATCTTGCATTCACTCAGGGCACGGCGCACCAGCGTGTTTTTCAACACACAATAGTCCACATTGGCCTCGCGGAACTTAGCGCGGAGTTCGGTAACCTGATCAACGGTAATGCCTTTATAATCAACGATTACCACACTCTGTGCGTTTTCGAACTTCTTTACGATTTCGGATACTGCGTCCTTTTTCAGTTCGAGGTTCTTGCTCATTCTTTTTGCACCTCCTTCTTGAAATTGTCAATCATTCCAAAAAGAAAACCCTTGCAGGCGCAAGGGCGAACAAATGTCGCTAGGGATTTCTCCCGCCTTACACCTCGGTGAGCGAAGTTGATCTCCATTATGGCGCTGCCACTCACTGTCTTCGGCATAGGTTTCCGTATGAAACATAGGTATTATATCGGGTTGCACGGCATTTGTCAACGGTTAATCGATATTTCGCTATTTCCTGGGAAGAAGGACATCCTTTTCGTATTGCTTGACGGCTTCAAACCAGCTTTCATCATCCGGCACAGCCGCACGGCTGCAGAACTCATCCCATACCGCACCAAGCGGCATTAGTTTCAGGGCCTCCTGCTGTGCCATCAGCTCTGTAAACTGTTGTGTGTTTTGCAGTTCGGCCAGCAGCTTATGCGGGGTAAGCAGTGCGTTGAGCAATGCTTTTTGCATATTGCGTGTACCGATAATCCAGGCAGCAACTCGGTTGATCGATGCGTCAAAGAAATCCAGTCCGATCAGCGCTTTATCCAGTGCACCGTCGCGGACAATCTCCATGGCAATTTCTTTCAGCTCATCATCCAGGCGCACAACATGATCGCTGTCCCAACGTACAGGGCGCGTAACATGCAGCGGAAGCTTATCAAAATAGCACAGCATTGCGGGAATTTTATCGCTGATGACCTCGGTGGGATGGTAATGTCCGCTGTCCATCAGGTCATATACACCCGGATGAGAAGCGGCATACCCCAGATAAAACTCCGACGAGCCAACCGTATAGGCTTCCACGCCGATGCCGAATACCTTGCTCTCCACACAATCGATCACACCGTCCAGCTTTTCTGCAAAGATTTCATCCAGACTCTTTTTCAGCGTTTGCCGCGGCGTTATCCGATCGGCAGGCACATCCTTCAGGCCATCAGGAATCCATACGTTGCACAGACAGTGCGTGCCAAGTTCTTTGGCAAAATAGGCGGCGATCCGGCGGCACGCAATACCGTGCCGTACCCAAAACGCACGCGCCTCTTCATCGGGAGATGAAAGCGTCAGTCCGCCTTTCACCATCGGGTGGCTGAAAAACGTGGGATTAAAGTCAATCCCCAAATGGTTTTTTCTGGCAAACACAGCCCATTTGGCAAAATGCTTTGGTTCAATCGCATCGCGGTCTGCCTTTTCGCCCGGCTCAAAAATAGCGTAGCAGGCGTGTAGATTAATACGTTTCTGCCCGCCGATCAGCGAAATCGCCTTTTCAAAGTCTGCCATCAGTTCTTCCGGTGTGCGGGCTTTGCCCGGATAATTACCGGTCGCTTGAATACCGCCGGACAGTGCCTCACCGCTGTTCTCAAAGCCTACTACATCGTCACCCTGCCAGCAATGGATACTGATTGGCGTTTTGGCCAGAGCTTCGATCGCCGCATCGGTATCTACGCCGAATTTCCGGTATTTTTCTTTTGCCAGTTCGTACGTTTTGCTCATAAGTATGCCTCCGCGTTCTATTCTTTGTATTTAATAATGGGAAAGCTTTCGGTAATCAGATGCCGTGCCGTTTGCAGGTCGGGTAGCTGCCCGTCCGTAATCATTTGCGCAATCAGGTTGCCAAGCGCCGTACCTTCCGTAGGCCCCGCGTATACTGGCAGACCGGTTACCTTTGACGTTAAACGGTTCAGGGTGATGTTCTGGCTGCCGCCGCCGACAATATTGATCGATGTGAAAGATTTCCCCGATAGTGTTTCTATCTCCCGAATGCTGTTGCGGTAGCACATTGCCAGGCCCAACGTAACGGCACGAAAAATATCCTTGTCCTCTTTGGGTTCCGGCGATCCCTGATCGTGAAGCGCTCTGAGCACCTCACCCTTCATATTGCGCGGCGCTAAAAACCGGTTATCGGTCGCATCCACATAGTCTTCATAATCGGATTCGGCCGCAAGCTCCGCCATTTGCGCATAGCTGTACTTTAAATCCATCTCTTTGCGAATACACTGCAGCATCCACATACCCATAATATTTTTTAAATATCGAATGGTTCCGTTATACCCCATCTCATTGGTAAAACCGACTGCTTGGCTTTTATTGTCCGTCTGTGGCTTTGTCAGCTCAGTACCCAGCAGGCTCCATGTTCCGCTGGACAGAAACACCGCGCGGTCATCCTTTGCGGGAACGGCCATAAATGCACTTCCTGTATCATGCGTAGCAGGCAGCACAACCGTTGATTCAAAGCCTACAGCCTGTGCATGCTCGGGAAGAAGCCTGCCCAGTACAGTGCCGGCTTTGACAATTTTCGTGCGAAACCATTTTTCGGGTAAACCGGCAGCTTTTATCGCATCCTTGCACCATGTGCGCGTTTTAGCATCTAGTAGTGCTCCTGTGCTGAGGTTGGTTTCTTCATGTGCTTTTTGACCGGTCAGTCTGTAGCTCAGGTATTCCGGGATCATCAGGAAATCATCTGCGGTTTCCCGTGCCTGCGGATTTTCCTTCAGTACGGCCATCAGCTGGTATAAGGTATTAAAAGGCTGTTTTGCAATGCCTGTTTTTTGATATAACAACGCAAAAGGCATAGTTTTTTCCAGCTGTACATCCATCCCGTCCGTACGGTTGTCACGGTAGGCAACGGTATCGCCTGCAAGGTTGCCGGCCTTATCCAGCAGTGCAAAATCTACGCCCCATGTATCAATGCCAATACTGACGGGGTGGTAACCCTGTTTGCCGCATTCCGCAATCCCCCGCAGCACATGTTGAAACAGCGCCTCACCATCCCAGCAAAGGTGATCGCCCTTCATCTTCGCTCCGTTTTCGAAGCGATACATCTCTTGGGTTGCCAGCTTTCCGTTATCGATATATCCGAGGATATGCCTTCCTCCGGATGCGCCAATATCAATCGCTAAATAGGTTTTTCGGTCTTCCATCATCATGCTCAACTTTCGCAGGTTGCATGCCGGCGTCCATACAGTTCTCTATACCCGCAAATAGAGCATGCGGAAAACACATCCGATGCTGCTTTTGCGGTTTATGGATTTCATACGGGATATGGCAGATAAGATGCAGCGTTTATTCCTGCAGCTCAAATTCGTCCTTGCCCGCTCCGCATTCGGGGCATACCCAATCTTCGGGAAGGTCTTCCCATTTGGTGCCTGCGGCAACTCCGTTATCCGGATCGCCCTCGGCCTCATCATATACGTATCCACATACTGTGCAAACATACTTTTTCATGCAATTTTCCTCCTGTTATTTTTCCGCTTTTGTAAACCGGATTTGCGGAATTTTTCACTGTATAATATTCGCCATACAGGGTGTACAACCTTCTTTTTCCATTGATTTTCAAGGCTATCGGCGGATAATTTCAATCGCCTTTTCCGGACACATTTCATGGCAGCAAAAGCAGGAAATACAGCCTTTTCCATCAATTTCGGCAACTTTGTTCCGGATCGTAATAATATGCTTGGGACAGATTTCCGCGCATTTTCCGCAGCCGATACATCTTTCCTGGATTACCTTGGGTTGCGTAGCGCTTATCCCCCATGTTACGCGGCGGATTCCCGCTACTGAAATCAAGTTTGCTTCTTTCAGCACCGAATCTGGCAGCACAAACGGCGGATCGGCGATGATCAGCGGATCGCCGATCGTTTCAATCGCATTTGGGTCGATCCGTTTTTCCTTGCGCGCCCAATATATGGTGCGTACCATGGACGGATTTATATTCATCAGTTCCGCGCATACCTCATCCAACGAATACGCACAGCGCGACGCGAGCGTATAGCCCATATGGCGTACCTGGCCGCCGCTTGGCCCATTCCCTTCCATGCAATCTACCGCATCCACAAGGTTCAGGTTCGGTTTCACCGTTTCATGCAGCTTTATTATCATTTTCGTAAATGCTTCGATGGAGGATTGCATGCAGTGGCATTCCGCTTTTTTCAGCCCTGGTATGCTGCCGAACATGTTTTTAACCGCCGCTGTCATCACCATCAGCGCATGGGTTTTCAGCTTTGCACAGTTGATAATGTAATCAGCTTCCAAAATCGGTGTCAGGATGGGAAACCCGTTCTTTTTTCCGTTGGTCGTATCGTAGTTCAACGAAACTGCATCACTCAGCGCGGCAAAGCCGCAGGCTTCATATGTTTTACGTAAGGTTCGCTCCGTATACAGCCCACCGGAGCTGTCAGCCAGCGTAATCTGCTTTATGCCAAGCTCGCGCAGACGTACAGCAACGGCGCGCAATATTGCCGGATGCGTCGTTGCCGCGTCGGCAGGCCTCTTTGCCAGCAGCATATTCGGCTTTAGCAGCACACGCATATCCGGCAACAGTTCCTTTGTAACATTCAGGGCTTCCAGATGCCGGCAAACTGCATGATAAACCGCTTTTTCGGAATAGTCTTCCGTTTTTTGGATGGATACGGCAGTCACTTGCTACACCCTTTCTGATTACACACAATAATAATTATGCTGTATTCGGTATCGCACAGCGTAACCCCTTTCTTGTTGCAAGTATGACAACTTTACGGTATAATCTACATGTTTATTCAGCACTTATTTTGGAGGCATTTCTGTGGAAAAGGGGACCGTTTGGATCATCGGCGGCTCCAGCGGGCTCGGGCTCGCGACAGCAAAGGCATTTGCGGCAGATGGTTGGTTTGTAGTATCCGGCGCGCGCTCATTTCATAACGAAGCTCAATCAGGTTCCATTCGTAGTTTACAGTTGGATGTCACAGACCCGGAAAGCCGCAACACATTCATGCGGGAGGCATTGGCACTCCGTCCGCGTGTGGATGTGCTGGTCTACTGTGCCGCAATTCTCGTTCTATCTCCGTGTGAGTCAACCGCATATGAGGAATATGCCCGTGTAATGCAGACCAATTTTTTAGGCATTACTGCGTTTGTATCGTATGTTATGCCTATGATGCGGGAGCAGAAAAACGGGAAAATCGTACTGTTTTCCTCGATTAACGGGCTGCTTGGCATCCCGTTTCAAAGTGCGTATGTGGCCTCAAAGCACGCAGTGGAAGGGTATGCGGAGTGCCTTGCCATGGAATGCAAAGCAATGGGCATTCAGGTATGCGTAATTGAACCCGGCGATCACCGAGGCGGCAGCCAGCGCTGCCGGCTTTCCACCCAGCTTGCGGAGGCTTCGCCGTACCGTGATGCCTTTGCAAAAGGCATTGCTATCATCCGTCACGACGAAGCAAACGGTCTGCTCCCTTCCGGATTGGCCGAAGCCGTACTGAAAAACGTCAATCGAAAGCACATGCGTTTCCGTGTCCGTGTCGCCAAAGCGGATCAGAAGCTCGCTGTGATCCTGCACGACATCCTTCCCCCAAGCATGAACACGCGTATTCTGCGCGATTATTATGGAAAGAAGTGATACCCATATCTGCCGTTCATGATATCAAACGAAAAAGCGAAGCGCTCCGCGCAAACAAAACGCTTAGAACCCTATATGATTTAATCACTGAATACGGTGATACGAAGGCCGCAGTCTGGCTGGAGGATGGTCAGGAGCAATCTCTATCCTATAGCGATTACATCCGCATGACCAAAAACTACGCCACCTATCTGCGCGCGCATATCAAAGCCGAGCCCGATTCCTATATCGTTATTTCCATGGATACCTGCAAGGAATGGTTTCCGACCTTCTGGGGCATCATTCAAGCGGGATATAACGCGCTGCTGATCGATGTAAACCTGCCGGATGATTTGTTCCACTATCTGATCCGCCAGGCCGGCGCGAAAGCCGTAGTTTCCACTGCCAAGCGTACCCTGCCGAAATCGGTGTCTTTCATCGACGCATACGAGCTGTTTCAATCTCCCGAAGCGCAGGATTTTGAATCCGACCATTGGGGCGACTATGTTGCGCTGTGCACCAGCGGCACCACGGGCACCAGCCGGATTTTTGAATACAACGGCGAGGCAATGATCGAACAGGTGCTCTCTTCAGAGCTTCTATCCCACAGCCTGCCGCGCGGTGCCGCCAACCGGAATTACCGTTCCTTTGCCTTTTTGCCGTATCACCATGTGTTTGGCTTTTTCACCAACATGATGTGGATCAGCTTTTTAGGTTACTGTGACATTTACCCTCTCAACCGCACCCCGCAGGTGCTGCTGGAAACGGCACAGAAATGCCAGCCGAATTTACTGATCACCGTTCCGCTGGTAGCCAACAATTTCTGTACCAGCCTGAATAAAAAGCTTGCCAAAGAAAGTGCGTTTAAGCGGGCGATGTTTCACACCATGAAATCGCTCAGCCTCGGCATACAGAAAATCGCCCCGGATATGGGGCTTAAGTTTGCCGAAAAGGTGCTGTTTGGCAGTCTGACTTCCAAGCTGCTGGGCTCCAGCATCACGCTGATCATTCTGGGCGGAAGCTACACCCCCATGGAGCATTTGAAGCTATCCAATGCCATCGGCTATTACACGGTTTGCGGCTTCGGTATGACGGAAACCGCCATTACCAGCGTGGAAACCAGCATGAACCTCCATAAGCGCATCAGCGGATCCGTCGGCAAGCCGCTTAGCAACGTGGAATACCGTGTGAAGCCCAGTGATGGACACGGACGTCGCGGCGAGATGTTTATCCGCGGCAAAAGCCTGCACACCGGTCGCCTGGTAAACGGCAAGCGTATGCCGCCGGATACTATCGAAGGCGGTTGGTATCCCACGGGAGACGTAGTGCGCCTGGAGCGCGGCGATCGCATGTTTGTGGAAGGCCGTGTTAAGGATGTCATCGTCAACGAATCGGGCGAGAATGTCTACCCTGATGAACTTGATAACATTTTCTCCGCTATGAACGGTGTGGAACAGAGTACTGTGCTGGGAGTTCTCAAGCCCGGGAAAAACCAAAAGTACGAAGATATCGTCCTTGTGATGAACGTTGGCTCGGGATACAAAGACGACGCCTATCTGGAAACCCTGATGCAGGAAATCCATCTGCGCAACTCCAAGCTGCCCACGCTTAAACGCCTGACCCGTGTCATTGTTACACCGGAGCCGCTGCCGCTTGTGAACGGAATCAAGGTCAAGCGCGTTGCCCTCAAAACAATGATCGAAGAAAACAAGCTTGCTTACCGTGATCTGCGCATGAATGCCGCCAAGATAACCATTACCGAAGCCCCGAAAGAGGTTATCGCGCGCGAGGTGCAGCCCAGCCAGCTGCAGCTGGAAGAAATCAAGCAAAAGGTGCGTGCGCTATACGCTGATGCACTGGATGTCGAGCCTGGGTCTTTCTCCGATGATCAGCACTTTATTGATGATCTGGAGGGCGACAGCCTGCAGATTCTCTCCGCTGCGCTTAAGACCGAAGAGCAGTTTTCCATTACCATCCCTGTAGAGGAATACGGGCAGTGCACGACGGTCAATGACATGTCGTCGCTGATCTTTGCCAAGCTGAACGGACAGACCGTATACGAAAATCAGGGCAAGCCGGATGAGGCTGTACAACCGATCGATCGTTTTGAGGATACGCCTGAGTATATCGCCTTTGAAAAACGGCTTGAAAGCCTGGATGCATTGGGCGGTAATAATCCGTATTTTGTCTGCCACGAATCACCGCTGCGCGATAAAAGCCTGATGGATGACCATGAGGTGCTTAATTTCGGTTCCTACAACTATGCCGGTATGAGCGGTCGTCCCGAAGTGATGCAGGCCGCCAAAGACGCAATTGATAAATACGGCACCAGCGCCAGCGGCAGCCGGTTGCTTGCCGGTGAAAAGAAGCTGTATATCGAGCTGGAAAAAGAGCTGGCAGAATGGAAACATACCGAAGATGCCTTGGTACTCGTGGGCGGCCATTCCACCAACGTAACGTTTGTCGGTAACTTTTGCGACCAGAATGATCTGATCCTCTATGACGTGCTGGCGCATAATTCCATAGAGCAGGGCTGCCGCCTGAGCCGCGCTACCGCCAAGCCCTTCCCCCACAATGATGCCGAAGCGCTGGAGCGTATCCTGCGCGCGCAGCGGGAGCGCTACGCCAAGGTTCTCATTATCATCGAGGGCGCTTACAGCATGGATGGCGACATTGCCGATGTACCCGCGTTTGTGGATATCAAAAAGAAATATGGCTGTTTCCTTATGGTGGACGAAGCCCACAGCACCTGCGTGATCGGTGAAACCGGCGGCGGTGTGGACGAGTATTTCGGTTTGGATGCAGGCGATGTGGATATCAAAATGGGTACGCTTTCTAAAGGGCTCGGCACCTGCGGCGGATACCTGGCAGGTTCTAAGGCGTTGATTACATACCTGCGGTATAACCTGCCCGGCTTCGTGTTCAGCGTAGGCATCTCTCCCCCGTTGGCTGCCGCCACGTTGGCAAGCATCCGTGCGGTACGCGGCAATCCGCAGATCATGAAGGATATGAAGCGTAATATCGATTGCTTTGTTGCCGAAGCCAGAAAGCGCAACTTCGATATCTGTCTGGCAGAGCATTCCGCTATCATCCCAGTGCTGGTGGGTAAGGATGAGGACGCTTTCTTCCTCTCCAATGAAATGCGCAAACGCGGTGTGTTCGTGCCCCCAGCGGTATATCCCGCCGTACCGAAAAACAAAGCGCGCCTGCGGTTTTGCGTGATTAGTGAGCACCATCCCGATCAAATTATCCGGGCACTGGATACGCTGGAAAAACTTTCCGAGGAAACGGGGATTAAGCTGCCGTCACCACAGTAAAGACAGCACTAAAAAGAGCGTACCAAATTCATGGTGCGCTCTATATTTTATGCAAAATTCATACCCGATTCCCCTCCAGCAGACCATCTACCAGTTCAATCGCTTTGGTCAGTCGCCGCTCATAATTACCGGACAGAACCACAATCTTATCAGCAAACCCACTGGTTTTATACATTTCCAATAAGCGATCACTCAGCAGCTTGCGTTTCTCCTGATCTCCGTTAAGCCGCTGGCCGTCATCCACCCAGCGTACATCGGGAAGCAGATAAAGCAGCATATCATATCTACTGGGATTGATATAGGCTTCCACTAACGCATTGCGGTGACCCAGGTAAAGCTCGCTGAAATAGTCGGTATAGGTGGCGTCCGTATCAAAAAAACAGACGCGGTTAGCCGAGCGCAGCGCATGGTAATCCTGCTCATACTGCAAATGCGCAATCCGGCTGAAGTCCGTATCTGTGTAAATGGTCTCGTCGTTGCCCAGATAATCCCGGGCATAATAGCGGCCGACCTCCTCCGACCATGAGGTGTTGTACAGCTTTGCCAGGCACTTGGTCAGCGTGGTTTTGCCGCAGCTTTCCGTACCTGCGATGAGCACTTTTTTGGCAAAGAACGGACGGGCCGAGCCAAGGATATAATCCCAGTTTCCCAATATATTATGGCGGATTGCTGTTGCGGATATCGGGTAGCGCGTACGTTTGGGATCGAAAATTTCAACGACAGCATCTGGAAAATACTGCTCCAGCATCGTTTGAAATTTCTGGTCTCCCGCAAAGAACGCGTCAATCTTCTCCGGAACCACCTTGAGCATTTCTTCACACCAGGGCCGCCAGCCGGAGGGATAGCGCGGGATGCTGTTCTCGTTGAGCACACGCACCACAATATGCTCCACATCTTGTACCTGCTGGGATATCCACTGTTTGCGAAGCTGATAGGTAATCGTCGGCAGATTTGCCTGCCGGCATATATCAATGGTTTCCTGTTCATTGTCCGATATCACCACAATCAACTTATCACACTTTGTGGATGCTTCGATAATCTGGTACAGATGGCCTCTGTGCGGCGGACAAAAGCGCCCGAAATACACGCCGGTTTTATACATGCAAGGATCCTCCCCTTGGTAAAACGTTGTGTTTTAGTATATCTGCTTTTTTGGTTTTACACAAGCTTCTCCGCTTACATGCCGTGCCTGCGTATAACAGGCCACCGGATTATATGTCCAAATTCCGTGCGTTCTGCAGTAGATATTTCTCCGCTTCCACGTTCCACAGCCCACCGGTTTGAGCACATAGCTCCGCAAGCTTTGCAAACAATGGATCGCTCTTCCCTTTTTCCGCAAAATCATCAATTGCGGTCAATGGCAGGCTGATATGCGTATAAATCAGCTTTTTGCCGCCGGGCACATGCGGCAGATTGAGGATAGTTTCCGAAGCGGCGTCCATACCACCGATATGGGTTACCAATATGGCGGGCGTGATACGGTTTTGGTCCGCCAATTTAAGCGCTTCCCGCATATCATCGGTATTGCCGCCGGAGGTACCGACCACATGCGTGGCGTTGTAATGTACGTTGTAAAAATTAAACTGCGCCGCAAAAGCCGGATTGGTCGGCCCCGCAAAGAAGTTCAGACAGCCATCGTAGCCGAGTATCGCGTCGCCCTGCTGCACAACCGCCGGCACAGGTGCAAAGATAAATACCTCGTCATAGCCGCATTTGCCGGAAAGTATTTTCAGCTCCGACACGGGATCGTCCATGCTTTTTGTGTTGAGGTAGATCAGCTCTACTCCGTTTTTTGCGGCCTCTTTGGGCGAAAGAATTTCTGCAGCATGCATAAGTCGTGCATCGTCGATATCAGTAACGACAATTTTTGCGGAATGTCTGTCCCGATGGATCATATAGTCGATCATCGCCAGGCCCATCGGTCCCGCGCCGGCAAGGATCGCTGCCACGCCGCCGTCCTTGATCTCCATTTCATGGGTGTACTCACCCTGCTTTGTGTGGTAGCAGGCGTGCACTGCGCCGATCACGCAGGACAGCGGCTCGGACAGGGAGGCGGAGAAGTATGCGTCGCCGTCAAAGGTAAGCACATTGCCCTGCTCCATATAGATTGGCGGAATAATGCCGTAGGTTGCGTCGCCGCCCAGATATGGGAAGGTATAGCCGGCAGCGTCATAGGTACCTTTAAGCGCGGGCTGCAGCGAAATCCTCTGCCCCTTCTGATATTGGCTTTGCCATTTTGTACCGACTTCGATTATTTCAGCGGAAAACTCGTGCCCGACAATCACCGGATTTTTCTCCACATGATCCGGCACGCGTTTATGATCGCTGCCCTGCATGGCAGCCTTATACGTTGACATGCAGATACTGTCGGAGATAATCCGGATCAGGATTTCATCATTCTTGATGGCGGGAAGCTCAAAGCTTTCCAACCGCAAATCATTTTTCCCGTATAACCTAAGTGCTGTTGTTCGCATATGTTTATCCTTTCATATCTCGCGCTGCTTTCGCAAAATGCGCGATACGGTCGGAAAGCAAAGGAAATGCATGAATGGTTTTTTCCGAAAACATGCCGTCGTCCAGATCCTTGGATGCCAGCTGTTCATGCCCGATCAGCGCCCATGCGGCATCCGCGAGATGATGAAATTCCGGTTGTGCCAGCTGCTTACAGATAAAGGATTGAAACGGCGTATTGATGTCCTCACCGCAAATCTGGAACAAATCCTGTTCACGGCAAAGCCTAATAATGCGTTTCAGCTGCGCGTCGGTATTGCGGGCTGGCATATAGGTAACCGCGTTCATTCCGTTTTGTTTCAGCCATGCGATCAACGCATTCAAAAACGCGTCCTCAAACACCTGCGCTTTTTTATCGCCCGTTACGCTATTGCCCACATCGCCCAGGTACGCATAGGCCGATATCGCACCGATTGACTTAACGAATGTAATAAAATCATGGATATGCGGGCATTCGTCCGTTGCATCGATGTAGAATTTTTCTACGAGATGGCTTTTGAACACACCCAAAAGCCGATAATCGTAATTCGGATCCATATGATCAAGCAAAATATCCAGTGTTTTTCCCTTGGCATCGATATTGTATTGCTGCTTAAGCAGCGCAACCATCACGTTTCCTTTTCCGGCGAGCGTAATGGCTTTGCGTGCCAGCGCATACAGGATATGGCGCTCTGTTACTGATCCGCCCTCCTGCGCACGGCTGAGCGACAGTACGTCCTGCTCGTAATCTAGCTTCATTGATTTTGCTGTGCAAAGCGCATTTAGCCGATCCACCATTTTGCGATTGCGGCTATCACGGTTTTTTCGGTAGGGTGCAAGCCACATATTCGCCTTATCAATGCTTTGATACGGTATCCCGTGACAAGCGACATAAGCAACGCCAATCTGATCCGGGTTGTTCAGCCGTACGGCTTCAAACGGCGTGCCCTGCATGCCGCATCGACATTCAAAGCCGTTGGTCACGCTGATACCGATTGCTTTACCCGCCTGCAGAAATTCCTTTGCGCCGGAGGTGGAATCGTGGTCCATGATTCCGGCCGTTGCCAAGCCGTTTTGCCATGCGTGGTACGCGGCTGATGTCGGTGAGTACGGTGAAAAGGAGTAGATTGTATGGATATGATTGTTCACAAAATCAGTCCGTTCAGGATCCGCCTGCCGCTGCGATAACAGCATGTCTAGATTTGCAAGGCGTTCCTTCACGGTGGGTGCATTCAGGATGGTGGTGTCAATCATCATCAAACCCCCATTATTCCGCTAGTTCAGCATTACCTGCCCGCCGGTTACCGGCAAAGCCTGCCCTGTTTCATACTGCTGTTCCACAAGATAGAAGATCGCTTTGGCAACGTCCGTTTCCAGGCATCCGCGTCCCAGCGGCACCTTGCTTTCGTAATAGCGCCGCACATCCTCCACGGTCTTAGCGCCGGGCACCTTGCCCGCGTCCAGGTACTGCTTAAACAGTCCACGCTGCGGATCGCTCCATAACGGGCCATCCAGCAGGTTGTCGGGGCAGACCGCGTTGACTTTAATTCCAAACGGCGCCAGCTCCAGCGCAAAGCTCTGCGTCAGCCCAATCCCGCCGAACTTGCTGCCGG
>DAOPIR010000059.1:0-14996 GCA_035399245.1 Candidatus Limiplasma sp. | reverse complement strand
GATGCTGCAATGGCAGCAGCTGTTCGACATGGAAAGCGCAGGCCTCGTCTCAATTTGGCCGTTTTTAAGAAAGATTACCTCGTCCAGCACCGGCTCCACATCCGCGATCAGGTGCGTGGAGATGATAACGGAGGCCTCCGGATTGTAGTTCTTGATGATCGTGTGCAGGATGTAGTCGCGTACGGCGGGGTCCACGCCGCCGATGGGCTCATCCAGCAGGTACAGCTTGGCCTTGCGTGCCATCACCAGGATCAGCTGCACCTTTTCCTTGGTGCCCTTGGACAGCGATTTGATCTGCGCAGACGGCGCAATGCCCAGCGAGCGCAGCATTTCGACGGCCCGGGCGGCGTCGAAATCGCTGTAGAAATCACTGAAGAAGGCAAGCATGTCCTGCACCTTCATCCAATCGTTGAAGTAGGAATTCTCCGGCAGATAGGATACGATCTTTTTGGTTTCCACACCCGGGGACATGCTGTCGATCTTAACGGTGCCGTCAGTGGGCGTCAGCAGGCCGTTGCACAGCTTGATAAACGTGGTCTTGCCGCTGCCGTTGGGGCCCAGCAGACCCACCACGCGGCCCGGCTCGATGGAAAAGCTGATGCCGTCAAGCGCTGTCGTGCTTCCAAACCGCTTGGTCAGGTTGGAACAGGTTAGTATGCTCATGGTTTATTTCCTCTCCTTTGTGTGCTGGATCAGGGCCGCGGCCTCGTCCGCCGTGTAGCCGATGGCCTCCATTTGGTCCAGAAATTGGTCGATCACTTCGGCAGCCAGGGTATCCTTGGCCTTGCGTACCAGCGCCTTATCCTCGGTTACAAAGCGCCCGCTGGTGCGCAGCGCGTATACCAGCCCGTCGCGCTCCAGGTCGGTCAGCGCTTTTTGCAGGGTGTTGGGGTTTACGGCGGCTTGCTCCGCCAGCTCCCGCACGGTGGGCAGCTGCGTACCGGCGCCGTATTCGCCCGATACGATCTTGAGCAGAATACGCTCCTTGAGCTGCTTGTAGATCGGCCGGTCGGTGTCAAATTGCCATGCCATGGTTTCACCTCCGATGACGTGTTATTGTATTATCTAAATAACACAATAGGACAATAACACAAGAAAAAACGCATGTCAAGCGTTTTTTCAAATTTTTCCGGATGGGATTTTTGCAATTGTAAGGAAACCGCGAACGCGCGCGTGATTACGGGAGCGCCGCCGCGAACAGGGCGTCCATGAGGGAGAAGATATCATATTCCGTATTGTTGAGCGCAGTCGCGGTGAGCTTGAATTCCGGAAAATAGATCGAGAAGAAGTGTACACCGGCGTCGCAGCCAATTGCGTAGTGCGCCGTTTTTTGGCTGCGATCCATCCGGTAAACGCCAAAGCCGTAGCTTCTGTCCGCGTCCCGTTTCACCTGCGGGCTAAGGAAGGCATTTTGCATGGCCTCCGACAGGACGCGGCCGTCAAACAGCGCGCGCCAGAGCGTAGCCATATCCTGTGCGCATGTAAACAGTCCGCCGTCGGAACCGCCTATGATCGGCAGGGTAAACAGATTGGTTTTCCAGTTGCCGTCCGCATCCTCCATATAGCCACAGGCCGTGTTGGCGGGCAGGCTGTCCATGCGGTAAAACCCCGTACGGCGCAGCTGGAGCGGCGTGATGATCTCGTCGGTTACAAACTGCTGGTAGGGCTTTCCGGCGGCGGCCTCGACCGCGAGCCCCAGCATGATGAAGCCCGCGTTGGAATAGCCGAAGCGTTCGCCCGGCGCGAATTTGGGGGGAAGCGGCGTAATCATCGGCAGGTAATACGCGAGGGTTTCCCACAGGTAAAGGGGATAAGTTCTGGACAGCGCTTCGGATTTTTCCTCGTAGTCATCGGCTTCCTCATCCAGATAATCGCCGATGCCGGAGGTATGGGTAAGCAGATGGCGTATCGTAACCCGCTTGTCGATCTGCCCCAAATCACAGGACAGAATGTCCCACAGCTTATCCTCTAATGATAGCTTTCCCGCATCGATCAGCTTGCAGACCGACAACCCCGTAAACAGCTTGGTGCCCGAGGCGATGCCGAACGCGGTATCGGCGTTGTTGGGGAGCTGCTCGCTTCGGTTGCGGAAGCCTGCGCATTTTTGAAAAACAACGCCGGTTTCATCCGCAGCGGAAAACACGCCGGTAAACCCGTCGGCATCGCTCCACTGGCTCCAAATCTCTTCAATTTTCATTAAGCTTCCTCCATTTCCGCCCGCAGTACATTGCGGAAAAACGCCCGAAAGCCGGCGTCCGGCTGCGTGGCGTTGTCCGCAGGCGGCGGACAGTCGTAATAGTATCGGCCGTTGTCCGTGCGCACGGACAGGCAATCCAGCGGAAAACCCGCCACGCGCTTTGGATGCGGCGTGGATATGAGATAAAATGTTTCGCCGGAGATATCGTCGCCGCTGTGCTCATACAGCGTGCCTTCGGCGGTGATCAGGCAGATCGCGTTTTGGTAGCGTGCCGCGGCCCGGCCGCCCAGCCGCGCGGCAATGGCGGCGTAATGCGCGGTCATTTCCGCGTCCGTCATCCGCTTGCCGTTTGCCAGGCGCACATGTACGCCCGGCTGCTCCGCCTCCGGCAGGCCGTCGATCATCAGGCCGGAATCGCACGCGAACACCGTTTGATTAAGCGCCGCGTGATAGGCAAGGGCTTTCAGGCGGGCGTTTTCCAGCGGGCTCAAGCCCGTTTCGGCCACATCGGGGATATCGGCCGCGATCTCGCCGATGCCGGTGATCGGGATGCCCAGTGGCGCTAGGGTTTGGCGCATGGCGGCCAGCTTGCCCGGGTTGGTGGTTCCGTAGATCAATAACGGTTGTTTCACAAAGCGTTACTCCTGTTGATCAAAATGGTCGGGTCTATTCTATCATAGGGCTTTTTGCGGTTCAAGCGCGCACGGCGGTTGTCTGCGGCGGCAATTTGTGCGATACTGTATCCAATGCTATCCGCAAAGGAGTGACGCCCATGACCCCTAAGGAACAACAGGCGAACGATTATTTTCAACAGGGTTACAGCTGCGCGCAATCCGTATTTGCCGCATTTCACGAGGAAATGGGGCTTGACGAAACCTTTGCCCTCAAGCTGATGCTGTCCATGGGCGGCGGCGTGAGCGGGCTGAGGGAAACCTGCGGTGCATTTACCGCCGCGGCGATGGCTATCAACATGATCCGCCCCGATGTGGCGCCCGACGACGCGGAGGGCAAACAGCAAATCTACGCCGCCGTGCAGGATAAGGCGGAAAAGTTCAAGGCGGCATACGGCACCGTCATCTGCCGCGATCTGCTCGACCGCCTCGGCGTCACCGCCTCACCCGCCAAAAAGACGGGCGGAGACAATGCCGACCGTCCCTGCGCCGAGTATGTGCGGCGCTGCGCGCGGCTGGTGGAAGAGGAACTGGGGAAGGGCTGATATACTGAAGCCGGCGAGTGGGAGAATCGTTGACTTTCGCACCGCTGTCTGTCATAATATACCGTTGGTGCCCGCAATGCGGGCTCTCCTTTGGTTCGCCGTTTCCCACCCGACCAACAAGCGGAGGCTCCATATCCCATGACACAACTGGCAACCACCAAGGCACATCAGAAAATGATCGAAAAGCGAAGAACCTTCGCGATTATTTCGCACCCCGACGCGGGCAAGACCACGCTTACCGAAAAGCTGCTGCTCTACGGCGGCGCGATCCGGCAGGCGGGCAGCGTGAAGGCACGCAAGGCCGAACGCCATGCCACCAGCGACTGGATGGATATCGAAAAGCAGCGCGGCATTTCGGTCACCACGTCGGCGATGCAGTTTTCGTTCGGCGGCTACCATATTAATATATTGGATACCCCGGGCCACCAGGACTTTTCCGAGGACACCTACCGCGTGCTCGTCGCGGCGGACGCCGCCGTGATGCTCATCGACGCCGCCAAGGGCGTGGAAGCGCAGACAATCAAGCTGTTTAAGGTGTGCAAGATGCGCGGCATCCCGATCTTCACCTTTGTCAACAAGATGGACCGCGCGGCCAAGGATCCGTTTTCGCTGATGGAAGAAATCGAAAACGTGCTGGGCATGCGCTCGGTGCCCATGAACTGGCCCATCGGCGTAGACGGCGATTTTCAGGGCGTGTATATCCGCGATTCCGAGAAGATCGACCTGTATTCCGGCGGCGAGCACGGCGCGCGCATTGCGGCCAAGAGCCGCATTTCCGTAGAAGAAGCGGAAGGCAGGCTCGATCAGCACTATATGAAGCGCCTGCGCGACGAGATCGAGCTGCTCGACGTTGCGGGCGACCCGTTTGATCTGGAGCAGGTGCTCTCCGGCAACCTGACGCCGATGTTCTTCGGCTCGGCAATCACCAACTTCGGCGTGGAACCGTTTTTGGAGGCGTTTCTTTCCATTACGCCCAAGCCGCTGGCCCGCCAGAGCGATCAGGGGCTGGTGAAGCCCGACAGCGATTTTTTCTCCGGTTTCGTGTTTAAGATTCAAGCCAACATGAACCCCGCCCACCGCGACCGGCTGGCGTTTATCCGCGTGGTATCGGGCGAGTTTCAAAAGGATATGAACGTGTGGCTGTCCGGCGAGGACAAGCAGGTGCAGCTAAAGCAGCCCCAGCAGTTTATGGCCAACGAGCGCGAGGCGGTGGAAACGGCCTACGCGGGCGATATCATCGGCCTGTTCGACCCTGGGATATTCCACCTCGGCGATACACTGAGTGACGGCCCCAAGCTTAAGTTTTCCTCCATCCCCATTTTCGCACCGGAGTTTTTTGCCCGCGTGCGGCCGGAGGACAGCATGAAGCGCAAGCAGTTTTTGAAGGGCCTTACCCAGCTGGCCGAGGAAGGCGCCATCCAGCTGTTCAAGCGCAACGAAACGGGCTTTGAAGAGCTGCTGGTTGGCGTGGTCGGCATGCTGCAGTTTGACGTGCTGGAGCACCGCCTCAAGACCGAGTACAACGTGACCATGCTCAAAGACAGCCTCTCCTTCCGCTTCGTGCGCTGGCTGGAGGGCGATCCCCCCGTGCCCATACCCGACCTGAAACTCACGTCCACCAGCGGCCGCGCCATAGACGGCGACGAACGTCCCGTGCTCCTGTTTGAGAACGAGTGGTCGATCCGCCTGGCGCTGGAAAACAACCCAGGCTTGGCGCTCACCGAAACCGCGTCCCGCGTCACGTACTGACAAATCCTACGCCAACATATCGGCTTTTGAAATACGAAAGGTATAATATGAAACGAGAAGATATCCGTAACATTGCCATTATCGCCCACGTGGACCACGGCAAGACCACGCTGGTGGACGAGATGCTCAAGCAGGGCGGCGCGTACCGCGAAAACCAGCAGGTGGTTGAGCGCGTGATGGACTCCAACGCTTTGGAACGCGAGCGCGGCATCACCATCCTGGCCAAAAACACCGCCGTGCACTATAAAAACAGCAAAATCAACATTGTCGACACCCCGGGCCATGCCGATTTCGGCGGCGAGGTGGAGCGCGTGCTCAAGATGGTGGACGGTGTGCTGCTGCTGGTGGACAGCTTTGAAGGCCCCATGCCGCAGACGCGCTTCGTGCTTCGCAAAGCCCTCGCGCTTAAACTGCCCGTGATCGTGGTTATCAACAAGATCGACCGTGCCGACGCCCGCTGCGACGAGGTGGTGGATGAGGTGCTGGATCTGTTTATCGACCTGGGCGCGGATGAAAGCGCGCTGGATCGCCCCATTATCTACGCCTCCGCGCGCACCGGCACCGCCACGCTGGATCCGGACGACCCCAAAGAGGACCTGACCGTGCTCTTTGAGACCATTTTGAACCACATTCCCGCCCCCGAGGGCGATCTGGAAGGCCCCGCGCAGATTTTGATCTCCACCATCGACTACAATGAGTACGTGGGCCGCATCGGTATCGGGCGCATCAACCGCGGCACGCTCAACGTGGGCGAGAACGTGATCAAAACCAATTATGATACCGGCACGCAGAGCCAGCCGCTGCGGCTGACCAGCCTGTATACCTTCGACGGCCTCAAGCGCCAGCCGACCGATACGGCCTCGATGGGCGACATCGTGGCGCTGTCCGGCCTGGAAGACCTGTCCGTGGGCGACACGGTGTGCGACGCGGAGGCGGTGGAAGCCCTGCCGTTTGTCTCCATCACCGAGCCGACCGTAATTATGACCTTTTCGGTGAACAACAGCCCGTTCGCCGGCCGCGAGGGCCGGTTTGTCACCAGCCGGCAGGTGCGCGCAAGGCTGTATAAGGAGCTGCAGACCGATGTCAGCCTCCGTGTCAACGATACCGACAGCCCCGATTCTTTCGAGGTGCGCGGCCGCGGCGAGCTGCACCTGTCCATCCTGATTGAAAACATGCGCCGGCAGGGCTACGAGTTTCAGGTCTCAAAGCCGCAGGTCATCTATCGGGAGATCAACGGCAAAACCTGCGAGCCGATCGAGCGTATGGTGGTGGATGTGCCCCAGGCGTACGCCGGCGCGGTGATCGAAAAGATCGGCCGCCGCCGCGGCGTGATGGTGAGCATGCACGGCATCAGCCGCGTAAGGCTGGAGTTTCTGGTGCCGTCGCGCGGGCTGTTTGGCTATCGCAGCGAGTTTATGACCGATACGCGCGGCGAGGGCATCATGTCTGCTGTGTTTGAAGACTATGAGCCGCAAAAGGGCGATATCCCGCACCGCTCCATGGGCGCGATGATCTGCTTTGAATCCGGCGAAGCCACGGCCTACGGCCTGTTTGGCGCGCAGGAGCGCGGCACGCTGTTTATCACGCCGCAGACCAAGGTCTATAAGGGCATGATCTGCGGGCAGAACGCGCGGCCCGACGATCTGGTGGTCAATGTCTGCAAGCAAAAGCACGTTACCAACATGCGCAACGCCTCCGCAAGCGAGGACAGCCTGCGCCTGGTCGCCGTGCACCCGATGACGCTGGAAGAGTGCCTGGAGTTCATCGACGACGATGAGCTTTTGGAGGTCACGCCCGAAAATCTGCGCATGCGCAAGCGCGAGCTCAGCCACGAGCAGCGCGCCCGGATGCTGAGCCGCTCGAAAAACTCGTAACAAAATTCCGCGGCGGCGCCATGGCTGTGGTATACTGCATAGTAGTTCCAACCCCGACGAAGGAGGATTGAAATCCATGAAAGCAATCACCCTGCGCATCCTTGCCCTGATTTTGTGCCTGGTGCTGCCGGCCGCTGCGATGGCGGATACGTATCTGATTGAGGATACCTCCACGCATGTGGATTTCACGCTGGGTGTGGGGCTGCATGCCGACGCGTTTCCAAAAAGCGAGGCGCATCTTGCCGATTGGGAAAGCTTCCTGTCGCGCCTTACCCTCAGCGGCAGCCTGAACGGGCAAGCCTTTTTGCAGCCGCAAAGCCGCGTGTATATGGAAGCCGCCCTGTGCATCGACGGGGAGGAGAAGATCCCGTTCACCTATGACGGCGCCCACAGCTACCGCTATCTCATCACCCCGATGCTGATGAACGATCCCGTGCACTTCCAGATGCACAACTTTTTCGATTTTATGCTCAAGCCGTATTATTTTACGGAGCTGCCCACGCAGTATATCGCGATGTTCCTCTATCCCAACGCAACCTGGTTTATCGCCGACAGCTTCTACACGCCCGTGGCCGAGATGATCCGGGAAGCGCGCGAGGACGCGCCGGCCGAGCCGGACGGGGACGTGTACCTCGATGCGGATAACGCCCAGCCCGTTGCGGCGGAAGAAAACGACGGGGAAACAGTCTATGTCGTTCCCTACGAGCGCCTGTACGAGCTGTGCGAAACGTTGGATTATATCACCACCGATGACGACGGCTACTATCGCGTGTATTGCTATTTCGACGCGCTGCTGGCCGAGCTGTATGCTTCGTACATGGTAACCGATACGCTGTCAAGCCTCGAGTTTGTGCTTGATGAGCTCGATCCTGACGAGGAAGGGATGACCGTACAGGAAACGGAAACCGGCATGGTCTGCACGATCGGCGATATCGAGGTGTTCACCAAATCGGTGTCCGACGGCGTTACCGATATCAGCCTGCAGCTGCCAATCCCCACCGATTACTGGACCACCTTCACCTACCGCGGCATCGACACGGGCGATTCCATCAGCTTTACGGCGCTGGCGTCCGTAACGTACGAGGGCGATCTGGCGGTCTCCCTATCGCTGGAGGGCGAAGGGCTGCCCGTGGAGGGCGCACTTACGGGCGAGAGCACCGTGACCGCGCAGATGGACGGCTATGTGTTTGAAGAGGTGCCCGCGCCGCTGACGCTTACATGCAGCTGGTCGCGCACGGCGGCGGAGCTGCCCTACGATCTGGACCTGACCGTGGATTGGATCCATCCGCAGACCGGCCTGCCCGCGTTTTCGGTCTATTTCTCCGGCGCACTGTCGCAGGTGGACAACAGCGTGTTTACCGATGTGGAGTATCCGCAAAACGACTTTTTCAGCCTCAACGATATGTACCTGCAGGAATATAAATCGCGCTGGGCCCCCACCATCGGGCTTTACATGCTCCCCGTGGTGATGGAGATGCCCGCCGGCGTGATTGACGATACCCTCAAATTCATGATTGACAAAGATATATTGATCTCGATACTGGAGTAGAATTTGCTGATTTAACCCGTTTGCGGTATACTGGATTCCTCAACGGGGAGGTGGCGTGTTGCAAACAAGCCCGCTGCAAAAGACGAGCGAAAGGCCGCTGTACAAACAGCTGATGCTGACGCTGCGCAACGATATCACCGCCGGCGTGTACCCCGCCGGGGAGCGAATTCCGGGCGAGCAAACGCTGTGCGCAAACTACGGGGTCAGCCGAGTTACGGTGCGCAAGGCGCTGGATGAGATTGTGCAGGAGGGTCTTTTGGTGCGCCGTCAGGGGAAGGGCACCTTTGTGGCGCAGGAGAAGATCCAGCGGGACCTGGGTCTGGTAACCAGCTTTTCGGATGCCTGCGCGCAGATCGGGCAAAAAGCGGAAACACGCCTGATTGAGTGCAAGCGTGAGGCGGCAACCCAGGCCGATCAGCAAAAACTCGGCGTGGAAAAGGGCGCCGAGGTCATTTCCATCTGTCGGCTGCGCCTGTCGGGCGGGGCGCCGGTGATGGTGGAATACAACCGCTTTTCCACGGCGCTTTCGTTTTTGGAAACGGAGTCGCTTATGGGTTCGCTGTATCAGCTTTTATCCCGGCACGGGCTGGTGCCCGGCCGCGCCGTGCACGATATCTCGCTGCGCAGCGCCGCGGGCCAGATCAGCAAGCTGCTGGAGATCAAGTCCGGCAACGCGCTGCTGCTGCTGGAGCAGCTGGTGTACGATCAGCACGAGCATCCCCTCCACACCAGCCAACAGTGGATTCGGGGGGACCGTTTTACTTTCCGCATATAGGAAAACGCTGACGAAATCCCCCGCACGCGGCCGGTTATATTTTCCCCATCTTGCACTTGCGCAATCCTCGACGTAGCTCTGCTACTACTTCGGATTGCGCAAGCACAATATGAGAAAAATCTAACGCGGCATCGCACAGGCGCTTTCATCATCGTTTCCCTATTGCTGCTTGGCTTTAACGGGAAACGAAAAACAAGGGGACGAAGGACTGGATTTCCGTTCGGATGCATGGAGGTCGTTCCTCGTTTCTGTTGGAAACATCGGACATACTATAAAAAAGGAATGATTATTCTGCCGAAATTTGCATTATTTGTAGACCTGGAAAACTGCGGCGCGAAAACGCCCACATTTTTGAACGTGTTGGAAAAAGTAAAGATCCGCGGCGACGTGCTGCTGGGCAAGGTGTACGGGTATACCGACCAGTACGCGGGGCTGAAGGAAGTGCTGCTGTCCAATACGTTTACGGTGGTGCCGTCGCTAAGGCACGGCATCAGCCAGAAAAACAACGCCGACATCCTGCTCGTCATCGACGCGCTGGAGGTGGCATACACCAACCCGCTGATCGACAGCTTCTGCATCGTGTCCGGCGACAGCGATTACACGCCGCTGGTGGGCAAGCTCAAGAGTATGGGCAAGTTTGTGCTGGGCATCAGCCGCAGTGAGGCGGCGTCCACCATCTTCATCAACGCCTGCAACGAATTCCAGTTTCTGGAAAACGTCGGCGGCCGCTCCCGCAAGCCGGCCAGCAAGAAAAAGGCGGTGGCCGAGGAGAAGGAACCGCTGGACGAGGCGGAGCTCAACAAGCTGATCGAGAGTATCCTTGATGAACAGACCGACAACGACGAGCTGTATGCCAGCGAGCTCAAGGGCATTATCCTGCGCCTGCGCCCTGACTTTAACGAAAAGGCGTTTGGCTGCTCCACCTTCGGCAAACTTTTGGACAAGCTTAACCAGAAGTACGGTAACCTGTCCGTGCGCTCCGACAACTTCAACGTCATGGTCTCCCTCAAGCAGGCGGCCAAAAACGGCGGCGCGCCCAAGCTGACCAAGGAAAACTGGGTGCAGGCATTCCACGACCGCCTCGAGCAGTACAAGGACGACGGGTTCGACCGCATCAATCCCTCCATCCTCAAGGCCGACATTCAGGCCGTGTATCCCGATTTTTCCGAGCGAGCGCTCGGCTTCAAGCGCTTTTCCGATCTGCTCAAGGCGCTGGAAAAGGCAAAGATCCTCAAGGTCGAGATGGACGAGCAGAACACGATGCTGATTCAAGTTCCCTAAGCAGGAAAACGGGGAACAAAGCCCCGCGCATTGCCGGCCATATTTCCACCAGCTTGCACTTGCAAAATCCTCGACGTAGCGCTGCTATTACTTCGGATTCCGCAAGCACAACCTGATGAAAATCCGACTCGGCACTGCACAGGTTCTATAATGCCCCGTTCCCCTGAGAATTGTTAAATATAAGCTGTTACGACGGTGATGGGGTTTTTGTTATACCGGGTGTTGGTTCACGTTGGTATATCACGTTAGCCAAACGGAGGATATTGCATGAGTGACTTTGCGCGCATCGCCGCGGTGAGCCTGCGGGTGCATCTGGGCGACGTGGAAAAGAATAAACAGGAAATTCTCAAGCAAATGCGGGAGCTGGAAGCGCAGGGCGTGCAGGCGGCCGTGTTTCCGGAGCTTTGTATCACCGGCTATACGCTGGGCGATCTGCTGCTGCACAAAACCGTGCAGGAAAGCGCGTATCAGGCCATGGAGGACATCGCTGCCCAGACCCACGGCATGGCCGTGGTGATAGGGCTGCCGGTCAACGTGCGCTCGCGGCTTTATAACTGCGCGGCGGTGTTGCAAAACGGCGAGATAAAGGGTATCGTGCCCAAAACCTATCTGCCAAACGGCAACGAGTTTTACGAAACCCGCTGGTTTGTCAGCGGCGAGCAGGCGGATGTGCAGTCGCAGCCGCCGCTGGCCGGCGACCTGCTGTTTGATATGGGCGATTTCACCTTCGCGGTGGAGATCTGCGAGGATCTGTGGACGCCCATTCCGCCGTCCAGCCGCTATGCGGTGGAGGGCGCCGACATCATCTTAAATCCCAGCGCGTCCAACGCGCTGGTTACCAAGCATGCCTACCGGCGTGAGCTTTTAAAGCAGCAGTCGGGCCGCCTGTACGCAGGCTACGCCTACGCGTGCTCCGGCTTTGGCGAAAGCACCAGCGATCTGGCGTTTTGCGGCTATACGGGCATCTACGAAAGCGGCAGGGTGCTGGGCGAGGGCGAGCGCTTTACCATCAACGGCAGCCGCGTGATCGCGGATATCGACGTGCGCCGCCTGCGCTATCAGCGCCAGCGCAACGGCAGCTTTCACCAGATGCCGCGCGCATTAAAACCTATGACCACCATCCCGATGGCCTGCGCCGCTATGGACGAAACCGCGCCGCTGCTGCGCCCCATTGCGCCGCTGCCCTTTGTGCCCCCTGACGGGCAGGGCGAGGAAAACCTGGCCGAGATCGTCAATATCCAATGCACGGGGCTGATGACCCGCATGGAAGCCATCCACTGCAAGCATGTGGTGATCGGCGTGAGCGGCGGGCTGGATTCTACGCTGGCGCTGCTGGTGGCCGCCCGCACGTTTGATAAGCTGCGGCTCGACCGCAGGGGCATTTATGCCATCACCATGCCGGGCATGGGCACGGGCACGCGCACCAAATCAAACGCATGGCAGCTGATGGAAACGCTCAACGCGACCGCGCTGGAGATCCCCATCGAAACCGCTGTAAAGCAGCATTTCCGGGATATCGGGCAGGATGAAAACAAACACGACGTAACCTATGAAAACTGCCAGGCGCGCGAGCGCACACAGATTTTAATGGACTATGCCAACAAGGTGCAGGGCATCGTGCTGGGCACGGGCGACATGAGCGAGATGGCGCTCGGCTTTGCTACCTACAACGGCGACCACATGAGCATGTACAACGTCAACTGCTCCATCCCCAAAACCCTCGTCAAGCGGCTGGTGCGCCATTTAAGCGAGCACAGCTTCGGCGGCGCGGTGCGGGAGGTATGCGAGGATGTGCTGGACACGCCCATCAGCCCGGAGCTGCTGCCGGTATCCGAAGGCGAGCTCAGCCAGCGCACCGAGGAGATTATCGGCGATTACGCGCTGCATGATTTCTTCCTCTATCACCTGATGGATTCGGGCAGCGGGTACCGCCGCCTCAGGCGCTTTGCCGTGCAGGCGTTTGCGGGCGTGTATACGCAGGAAAAGATTACAGCCCAGCTTACGGTGTTTTTGCACCGCTTCTTCACCCAGCAGTACAAGCGCAACTGTGTGCCCGACGGCCCCAAGGTCGGCTCGGTCAGCCTGTCACCGCGCGGGGATTGGCGCATGCCGTCGGACATGGATGACACCTTATGGAGGAATTCGGATGGCTGAAACTACATGCCCACAATGCCATAAAACGATCAGCGCGGCGGACAGCGCCGCGTTCTGCCCATTCTGCGGGGCGAAGCTTGCCACCGGCGGGCCGGACCTTTATGCCGTCTATGCCGAGCAAAATCCCATGAAAAAGCACGAGCTGCTGCTGGCGCTGCAGGCGGAGTATCCCGACAGCCTGGATGTCGCCGAGGAAATACTGCATCTGGGCCGGCTGTACGACCGCGGCAAGCGGGGCGTGGATTTTTCTATCATCAAGTGCTATGCCCTCAACGTATACCTGGAGCCCAAAGCCCTGCACAAGGATAAGCGCGAGGCGCTGCGCCGCGAGATATTCCATCATCCCGACCTGGATAAATGCCTCAACCTGTGCGACGATCAGGAGGTTTTTCTGCGCCGGTATCTGCAGCGGCTGTCGGAGGACTTTATCCGGCTGTTTCTCAAGGGCTCTACGCAGCACATGCATTCGTTTTTCGGCTATATCAACCAGTCCAAAGCCGCAAAATATCTGGCGCTGCCGGCGGCGGAAATGCTGCAGGCCATGCAGCGGGACGAAACCCTGACCCCGGCGCAGCGCACCCTGCTGATGCAGGCGTTTTATGCCGGCTATGCCCATCAGCTCAACGGGGACACCAGCTATCTGGATGCCGCGCTGCAAAAGTATGACATCCGCCTAGACACAAAATAGGAGACACACGCGTGGACAACACTAAAAAGAACCAAAACGGAAACCGTAAGCCGCCTGCCGATATGCCCAATGAGGTGGAAACCGTCAAGCGCAGGTATGACCAGCCCGCGCAGCGCGACAACCTCCCCAAGCAAAAGGCGCTTTCCGACGAGCCCGAGCAAAAGCCGCCGGCCAAATGGAAGGCCGTGGTGAAAAGAATACTGATCATCCTGGCGCTTTGCATTGCGCTGGCGTTTTTGTACCTGTTTTTGCTGCTGGGCGAGCCCGACGACGATGACGAAGTGCTGCTCAGCCAAACCTCGCAGGAGGAGGTTATCCAGATCCCGATGACGGGGCAGGAGATGGCCGGCAATATCGATATTTCGGCCGCTGCCGTCAGCTTTGGCACCTCGGTCATGCAGCTGCGGGGCGATATTTTAACGCTGCAGAAGGCCGCGCTGTATGATACGGCCTACCATGGCGGCTATGCCCGCAGGCTGACGCTCACCTACCAGTTTACCGACGGGCAGGTGATGACGATCGATTCTATCCGTCCGGCAAGCGCGGTGTCGCTTTTGCAGGATTCCGATTACGCCATCCGTGTGGATACCCTGTACACCATGAGCGGCATGGACGCCGTGCGTATGGATTCGGACGATTACATCCGCGTAGCGGCGCAGGGCGAGGACGCCGCATATGTCGTGCACATCCCCCTGTCCAAGGAGGATCAGCTGACCGATCTTCTGCGTTATACAGGCCTGGTGCGCACCGACGGCCAGTAGCGCGCAGGCGCTTTATCCAGCATTTGCCTGTGCTGTTAACGTTCAGCATTACTTTTTACTCTTAACAATTTTAAGGAGACTGTATGCAACCGGAAATTCGCACCATCAGTACCTCTGCCTTGATGAAACGGTTTGCCCCTTATTTTAAAAAATACCTGCCCATGCTGATCCTTGACCTGTTTTGCGCGGCGCTGACCACCGTATGCGACGTGGCCCTGCCGCTGATCGTGCGCAACATCACCCAGCTGGCCGTAGACGGCGCCGCGGCGCTGACGGTGGCCTATGTGGTAAAAATCGGCCTGTTCTATCTGGCACTGCGCCTGGTGGACGCCGCCGCCAACTACTACATGACCGCGCAGGGGCATATCATGGGCTCGTACATCGAGCGCGATATGCGGCTGGACCTGTTTAAGCACCTGCAATCGCTGGGCTTTGCCTACTATTCCAACGCCAAGATCGGGCAGATCATGGCGCGCATTACCTCCGACCTGTTCGAGGTTACGGAGTTCGCCCACCACTGTCCGGAGGAGTTTTTCATCGCAGGCATCAAGATCACGGTGTCGTTCGGCGTGCTGTTTTCCATCAATCCCACACTCACGCTGATCATCTTCGGGTCGCTTCCGATTATGTTTGTGATCACGCTGGTTTTCCGCAAGCGCTTCCGCGGCACGTTTCAGGAGCGGCGGCACCAGCTGGGCGAGATCAACGCGCAGGTGGAGGACAGCCTGCTGGGCATCCGCGTGGTTAAATCC
>DAOPIR010000058.1:0-15030 GCA_035399245.1 Candidatus Limiplasma sp. | reverse complement strand
GGCAATAAAAATGCCGAAAACCCTTGATTTGCAAGGGTTTTCGGACGGATTGTGGTGGAGCATAGGGGATTCGAACCCCTGACCTCTGCCATGCGAAGACAGCGCGCTACCAGCTGTGCTAATGCCCCATGGATGTGCCGACCATTAAACATGATCGGCTTTGGAATTATAGCATATCTGCCGGCAAAATTGCAAGCATTGGTTACGGATTATTCGTCCAAAACGGGTAAATTTTCCAGCATTTGCCCGTAGCGGGCAATCACCGTGTCCGTCCAGGCGTCAAATGCGGGATCGGGCTGCTGGCACGCGGGATGGCTGAGCACATAATCAAGCGTTCGGCGCACGCCCTGGTCAAAGCGCACGGTGGCGGCAAAGCCGGGCACGGCGCGCTTGATCTTGGTGTTGTCAAAGATCACGGAGCGGGCTTTGTCGCCCAGCAGGCCGCCGTAATACTCCTTGGACAGCGCGGCCAGCACATCGGTGGCAATGTGCACGGGGTGCAGCTGTGCGCCCAGTGCGTCAGCCACGGTCTGATAAATCTGGTTCCAGGTCAGGCTTTCATCACTGGTGATCTGGTAGGCCTCGCCGATGGCGTGGATATTGCCCATCAGCCCGCAAAACGCCTTGGCAAAGTCGGTATTGTGCGTCATGGTCCACAGCGAGGTGCCGTCGCCGTGGATGATGACCGGCTTGCCCTGGCGGATGCGCTCGATCACCGAGTAGCTGCCGCCCTTGCCGTGCACGCCCAGCGGTACCGCTGTGTCGCCGTAGGTATGGCTGGGGCGGACGATGGTGACCGGAAAACCCGAGCTGCGGTAGGCTTTCATCAGCGCGTTCTCGCAGGCGATCTTATCGCGGCTGTACTGCCAGTAGGGGTTGGCAAGCGGTGTGGATTCGGTAATGATCGGGCTCGCCAGCGGCTTTTGGTACGCCGACGCGGACGAGATGAAGATGTACTGCGCGCACTTGCCGGCAAACAGCGCCATATCGCGCTTGACATGGTCCTTGGTATAGGCGATAAAGTCCGCGATCACGTCAAAGGTCATGTCTTTAAGCTTCTCGGCAACGTCGTCGGGTTTGTAAATGTCTGCGGTGATCACATGCGCGCCTTCCGGTACAAATGCGCTGCGGTTGCCGCGGTTGAGCAGGTACAATTCCCATCCCTGCCGCACGCACAGCGCGGAAATTGCGGTGGATATGGTGCCGGTACCGCCGATAAATAGCGCTTTCATGGTCATTGCCTCCTATTGCTTTATTCAGTATGAAAATTGTAACATGCCGGTGGGGGGAAAACAAGCAGGAGTACGCCGGCCCAATCCAGAAGAATGTAGCAGGTAACAACGCATGAAGGGAGTGCCGGTATGGGCGAGGACGCATCCCAATATGATTTGCATTTAACGCCGCTGGACAACGACGCTTTATTGAAACCTCTGCGTGCACCTGCACCTGCGGCACCTGCGGTGGGCAAAACGCCTGCGGCACCTGCGGTGAGCCAAACGCCTGCGGTGGGCAAAACGCCTGCGGCACCTGCGGTGAGCCAAACGCCTGCGGTGAGCCAAACACCTGCGGCACCTGCGGTGGGCCAAACACCTGCGGTGAGCCAATCGCCTCTGGCGGAGGAAGCGCCTATGGCACCCGTAGCGGACAGATCGACCGCAATGGAGGAACCTCCCGCTGCAAGCCCGCAGCCTGTCCGGCCGCAGCCGGTGCCCGCACCGCCCGATGACGACGAGGACGCCGATGACGATGATACCGCGCAGGCCGCGCGCCATACGGAGCAGGCCTATCGGCCGACGGACGAACAGATGCACATGATGGAGCTGATGAAGACGCTGTTTGAATCCGCGCTGTCCTCCGGCATGGAGCAGCAGCCTTCGCCGCTGCCCGCGCCGGTGCAGCCGCCGCCCGATATGGACGACCTGCGCAAAACCCTGATCGCCCTGCAGCAGCAGATCCGCGAGGCCAAGATCCCCGTCGTGATCGTGATCGAGGGGCTAAGCACCTCAGGCAAGGGCATGATGCTTTCCAAGCTCGTGGAGGGGCTGGATTCCCGCGGATACAAGGCCTATCCCATCCGTGGGCGCAACTGTGTGGAGCAGAGCTATCCCGCCATGTGGCGCTACTGGACCAAGATGCCGCCCAAGGGCGATATTGCGCTGTTTTGCTCCAGCTGGTACGGTGAGCTGAACAAGGCGAGCCTCACCCGCGCCGATGAGGACGAAGCGCTTTCCTCCCGCCGGCTGAACGAGATTATCAGCATGGAAAGCCAGCTGGTATGCGACGGCACGCTGATCCTGAAGTTTTTCCTGCACATTTCGCAGCAGGAGCAGTATGACCGGCTGAAAAAAATAGAAAAGAAAAAATCGACCGCGTGGCTGGTGGACGAGCACGACCACGACCAGAACAGGCGGTACGACGAGTTTATGAAGGGCATGGACAGCCTGATGTCCATTACCAATCTCAAGGGCGCGCCGTGGCATGTGCTGGACGCGACGGACCTGAAAGCATGCGCGTGCCAGATGATCCGGACCGTGATCCAGGCCTTTACAGATACGCTGGCCGCACGCAAAAAAGGCGTGACCCCGTGGGATGTGCCGATGCTGCCTAACCTGTCGCCCATTCCGTCGCGGGGGTTTCCGCCGCTTAAGTCCATTGATCCGGACAAGCATCTGGATACGCCGTACCGCGACGAAATGAAGCTCCTCAAAAAGAAGCTGGACAAGCTGCAGATCAAGCTCTACCGCAAGGGCATCCCCATGGTGATCGGCTTTGAGGGCTGGGACGCTGCCGGCAAGGGCGGGGCCATCCGCCGCCTGAACGCCGCGCTGGACGCCCGCGGCTTTACCGTGGTGCCCATCAGCGCGCCCACGCCCACCGAGCTCAGCCACCATTACATGTGGCGGTTCTGGCAAGGCCTGCAGCCCAAGGGGCATATCACGATTTTCGACCGCACCTGGTACGGCCGCGTGATGGTGGAGCGCATCGAAAAGCTGTGCACCCAGCCGCAGTGGCAGCGCGCCTATGAGGAAATCAACCGCTTTGAAAAGCTGCTTACCGACGACGGTGCGATACTGTGCAAGTTTTGGATGCAAATTGATCAGGATACGCAGCTGGAGCGCTTTAACGCGCGCAAGGCCGATCCCGAAAAACAGTGGAAGCTGACCGACGACGACTGGCGAAACCGCGAGAAGTGGCCCGCGTATGAGCAGGCGCTTGAAGAGGTGCTCCAGCGCACCCACACCGCCTACGCGCCGTGGACGGTGGTGGAAGCCAACGATAAGGAATACGCCCGCGTCAAGGTGCTCAAAACCGTGATCGACGCGATCGAGAAGCGCCTGTACGACGATGAGGATGACGACGACGAATAGCTATTTCTGATTGAGCTTGTCCGAAAACTTTTTCAGCGTCGGCACCTTTTGCAGCGCGGTCATCAGCGCGACACCGAGCACAAACACGACCACCAGCTCGCCAAAGCCCACCGACAGCATGGTGAGCATCAGCGGCAGACCCTGTACATAGTGGAGGATCAGCCCCACCACCACGGCGTTGACCGCCACCGGCGGGATGGCCGCCAGCCATATGTTTTTACGCAGCCCGTAGGTCAGCAGCGCGGCAATCAGCGTCGCCAGCGACCCGAACACCACGTCCCAGATGCCGTTGCCGCCGATGAGGTTGCTCACCAGGCATCCCACCGTCAGCCCCGGGATGGCCTGCGGAAACAGGATCGGCAGCAGTGTGAGTGCTTCGGATATGCGAAACTGCACATCGCCGTAGCTGATGGGTGCAAAAACCACCGTAAGCGCAGCGTAAAGCGCGGCGATTACGGCGGCAACAGTAAGGTCCTTAACGGTAAACTGAGAGAATTTTTTCATTGGGATCTCCTCCAATATTATTCATGAGGCTGCCGGATCGCTTACATTCACGCTTGCCCCGGGATGGCACGGCACCTTCGGGCTTATCAACCCTTGAAATAGCGCCGCTATTCCTGCGGGTTTCTGCACCCGAATCTGCCGCACCCTGCCGGCGCAATCGCAAATGCGATCAATCCGGCAGCCTCATTTTGTCGTATGGTTTTTATCGTCAGCCTATTAGCAGGCCGACAGTTACAAAGTATATCATATCCTGTCAAGCGCTGTTAAACGCTGCATGACAGCCGTCGCCTTATCCTTCCGCCACCCACCGTATCCACTCCGCCTCATCCACGCCCACGGTCACCTTCTGGCCGTTGCGCACGATGGGGCTTACGAGGGCCATGGGATCGTTTTGGAGCTCGGAGAGGATGAGGTTATCGTCGGTCATGTGGGCTACGGGGCGCTCCAGGGCCTTCATGCCGCGGCGGTCCACCAGCGCGCGGGCGCTGCCGGCGGCACGGGCAAAGAGCTCCAGCTCGCGGCGGCCGGGTTTGTTTTTCTTGATATCCATGCGCTGCACCGGTATTTTGCGCTCCTTAAAAAAGCGCTCGGCCTTGAGCACCTCGGGATTGGACTTGGCAACGTAGATCTGGATGTTCATGTATTCCTCTTTTTCAGCGTCGGACGCACGTCGTCGCCGATGAATTTAAGCAGCTTGCAGCGGCGCTCGTCCAACAGGCGCGAGGTGATGCGCTCGGTATAGCGCGCCTTGAGCTCGGGGATAGTGAGGTTGGTGGAAATCACCGTGTGCATCTTCTGGTTTTGCCGCTCGTTCAAAAGGTTAAACAGCTGGGTAACGGTGATATTTTCCATCAGCGGCTCGGTGCCCAGATCGTCGATCAGCAGCAGCGGCACGTTGATCAGCGTGCCCAGCAGAGCCGGATTGTTTTCAAAATAGGCTTTGCGCATGATCTCCAGCAGCTTGAACGCGCTGACATACTCCACGCTAAACCCGCGCGCGGCCACCCGCTGGGCGACGGCGTGCATCAGGAAGGTTTTGCCCAGCCCGCTTTGGCCGGTAAACAGCAGATCGGAAAACTCGCCGTCGGGAAAGCTGTCGGCATAACGCTGGCAGATATCGCGGTTGCGCAGCATCATCGCGCGTTGGCTGACGGGCGACGGCGCGTCCTTGGCAAAGATATCGGGATCGAAGGTTTCAAAGGTCTGCTCGCCGTTCAGACCCAGCTCTTTGAGCATGCGGCGGTTGAGCTCGGTTACAAAGCACGAGCACATGCGGCGGGAAGGATCGTACACATAGCCCTCGTCACGGCAGAGCTTGCAGGTGTAGATCGGGTCCAGCGCGTCGGCGTTCAGCCCGTTTTGCCGCAGCAGCGTGTTGATCTGGTCGTTTACCTGCTGCAGCGCGTTGCTCATGCCCTGATTGGCGCTGCCCGAGCGCTGCTCGGGATAAAACGCATTGCGGATGCCGCCCATCAGCAGCGCGCGGCGCCGGTCGATCAGCTCACGAAGGCCGCCGCAGGTTTCACAGGTTTTATCGATGCGCGCTTCATACGAGGCAAGGTTTTTCTCGCGCCGCGCGGCGTACTCGTCCTGCAGCTGGAGGATCATCCGGTCACGATTCATACTTGCGTGCCTCCTCAATTTCCTCGGGCGTCAATCCTTCGTAGTCGGCGGGATCGTATTCCCGCTGGTTGTACTGCTGTTCAATCACGGTCTTGCCGCGCTTGGCCCGGGGTGCGGGCTGATAGTCCTGCGCATGCCGGTCGTGCGCCTTTTGCGCGTCTTCCACTGTGGCAATGCCCTGGGTGTGGAAGCTTTCCAGCACCTTGTTCATAAACGCCATCGGGGACGATTTCCCGCGGGAATATCCGGCAACCTCCGTCAGCACCGCATCGGAAAACGCCCACTCCTGCCGCCACTTGCTTAGCAGCTCGCGGTCGGCGGGCGAGGGAGAAAACTCCGAGCCCATCACGGTGAAAAGCTTTGTCAGGAATGCGTTTTGCTTTTTCACCAGCGCCAGATAGTTTTTCACATCGTCGGCGCTTTGGATGCCCTTTTGGTGCCATTTTTCCACAAGCTCTTCCAGCTTCTGCAGCGACTGGTTTTTCTTGGATCGGCTGATCTCCCGGGCGGCCAGCACAACGGCGTCGTGATCGATCATCGTGACCATCTTCTGGTAGCTTTCCCGCACGGCGGGATGGTTGACGCCGATTTTCAGCCCCGCGGCCTGGATGACCTCGCGGATGTCGGCGCCCTCTTCACGCTCACGGTTGAGCTGCTTTTCCAGCTGCACCGCCGATGTTTCCGTTCTGCCGGAGCGGCCGTGGATGCCGCGCAGGATGGAATCCAGATACTTAAAGCTCGGGTCGCCGCCCGTCATCTCGGCACAGGCAACCTCGATAGCCTTGGGCTGAAAGCCCCACTCCTGCGTCCATTTAAGGTACAGGTCGATTTCATCCACTGTCGGGGGGCGGTATTTGCTCATGCGGCGCAGCACCTTGCGCGTGCCGTCCCACGCGGCCTGGCTGCGGGCGAAAAACTGCTCCGCGTCGTCAATGGTTACGATGTGGCGCTCCACCAGCTCCAGCGCCATCTTCTGCGCGGCTTTAAAGGAGAAATTTACCCCGCGTGTGGACGCCAGATGCTGTACCAGCATCAGTACCACTTCACCGGGCAGGCCCAGCTGCTCCACCCATTCGTAGCACAGCTGCGTTTCGCCGCCGTGCAGCTTGCGCCGGTCGCCGAACACCGCGTACAGCGCCTGGGCAAACTCCATGTATTTTTCGTCCACCGGCGCGGCCTGCCGTCCCATCATGGCCTGCTGCACGTTGAGGTAGGTAAAGCTGGGCGGCTTGTCCTGCGTGCGCGTCACCAGGCGGGCGCGCTCCCAGTACTGGAAGGCTGCGAGTATCTCGCTTTCCTCCATGCCCAGCTCCTTGGCAAGCCCCGCCACGGTCAGCCCTTCGGCGGCGCAGGCATAGCGCGTATACATCAGGCCGTACAGGTAAACCTTGACGTAGTTTTCGGGCGCAGTAGGCATATATTCGATGATAAAGGCGTTGGGCAGCGCTACGCTGTCCCAAAGCACGCCGGCCCGATCCGCGTCAAACAGCGCCATGGCTACGCCCTCCTTTTTACAACTCATGTGCGCTCAGTATACCATATCCGCCGTTTGCACGGCAACCCGAACGCAGACGCGCAAAAATTTCGCGGGCAGGGAAAAATTGCATACTGCCGGCCGTTGTATGGATGAAAGTCAAGCCGCAAAATGAGGGGGCAATATGATGAAACACCTGCTTAAGTTCCTGCTCACGGGGCTGCTGCTTTGCCTGTCCGCCACCGCCGCGGCGTGGGGCCCGCAAAATGATATCCAGGCGGATGCCCTGCCGGCCGAGGCGCAGGCCGTACTGGAGAGCGGTACCTTTGTGCAGGCCATCGAGGAGCTGCCGTACCTGTATCTTGTTACGGAAAACACCGATACCACGCGTACCCTGACCGTTTTCCAGCAGACAACGGACGGCTTTGCGGCCGTTGCGGCCAGCGCACCGCTGCCCGCCATGAACGGCGCGCAGCCCTCCATCATCGCCACCACGCAAAGTGTGACGATCCTGTATTCCGAGGCGCTGCTGTACACCTTTCATCCGGAAACGGACGGCGTATGGCGGCTGACCTATGTGCAGGGCGAGCACGATTACCGGTGTACGAAATACTGGCTGATCGAACAAAATGTCGAGCGCAGCCGGCTGCTGTGCGGCGCCGATACCTCTGCGGCACTTTCGCAGTTCGATCCCGCGGCCTTCCCGCCGGATTTCGACGCCGCGGCAAAAACGCTGGATACGGACGGCTATGCGCTGGTCGATAATCCCGATCCCGCCGACCGGCTGAACCTGCGCGCGGAGCCGGACAAATCCGCTGCTTCCCTTGGCAAGTATTACAACGGTACGCCCGTACGGATCACGGAGGAGCTGGGGGAGTGGGTGAAGGTGTCCATTGCGGGCGCCGAGGGCTACATGATGCAAAAATACCTCGCCTTTGGCACGGATATGCTGCACGTGGAAAGCGCGTTCCCCGACCTGTTTCTCTCGCCGACGCTGTACGGGCAGGACTTGAATGTGTATCTGCTGCCCGCGGCCGACAGCGGCGTTGCCGGTGTTTTGGCGGATTGCAGTGAAACGGGCACCACGGTCACCGTGATCGGCGTCGTCGGCGACGATTGGGTGCACGTGATCTGCGCAGACGGTCTGGCCGGCTATATGCCCGCGGAAGACTTTTATCCCGGCAACGGCTGACAAGAGAAAGGAATGACGATGCGCAAGCTGTTTTTACCTATATTTCTGATTGTATTGCTGCTCCCCTTCTTCCCCGCGGCGGCAGCGGAAGGGGAGGTTATCACGGATGCCGAGCTCCTGCCCGCCCAGGCGCAGGCCGTGCTGGACAGCGGCACCTTCGTGCAGGGCATCCTGCAGGATGATTATCTGTATATCCTCACCGAGGACGCGGAGGGCTTCCGCTATGTGACGATACTAAAGCAGGACGGCACAGGCTTCCAGCCGGACTGCGCTAGCCCGGCGCTGCCCGCCATGGATGGTATCCGGCCCACCATCGCCGTGACGGAGGAAACCCTGTCCATCTGCTACGGGGAGGAGCTTGCGTATCTATTTACCCTGAACTATTACGGCGGCTGGAACCTGGCCGCCGTATCCAGCAGCGAAAGCTACCGCTGCACGCGTCGGCGGCTGATCGACGTGGGAAGCGATCCGAGCCGGACGATTGCCGGAAACGGCACATCCCAAACCCTGAATCGGTTCGATCCCACCCAGGTGCCTGCCACCTTCATCCTGGCGGCGGAAGCCCTGACTACCGACAACTATGCGCTGGTGAACAACCCCGATCCTGCCGACAGGCTGCACCTGCGCGCCGCGGCGAGCAAGGACGCGGTGTCCAAAGGAATGTACTACAATGGCACGCCCGTGTATGTAAACGAGGATCTGGGCGACTGGGTGAAGGTGACCGTCGCCAACGACGACGGCTACATGATGAAGCGGTACCTCGCCTTCGGCACGGACATGCTCGGTGTGCAGGCGGCCTTCCCGGGCCTGTGCATCAGGGAATCGCTGGCCGGAAAGGACGTAACGGTGTATATGCGGCCAAACACCGACAGCGGCGCAGCCGGCGTGCTGCCCGACCGCGGCGCCGGACGTGTGGAAATCACCATTATCGGCGCCATCGGCGACAACTGGTACCATGTGATCTGCGGCAACGGCCTGATCGGATATATCCCCGCCTCGGCGTTTGCGTCCGGCGGCAATTAATTTGCCCGGGCACCGTTTTGCTCCCATTTCGTTACAGCGTAACAATGTAATAATTCAACGTCTGCGCGATGGCTGTGTTGCGTATTGCGGTTGTTGTATGGTAATATAATGGATAATGGATTGATGGTTTACCGCGTCCCAAAGGAAGGTGCAATATGCGCAAGCTGCTATTTGGCATGGTACTGATTGTATCGCTTTTATTGATATGCCTGTCAGCACAGGCGGAGACGTATGTGCTGGATGATTTGATGGCAACGGTGGAGATTCCCGATACCTATGTTGTGATCACGCCGGACAATATATCCACCTATTCCGACTGGCTGGCGGGCAAAGACATATCGTCGGAGGACCTGGCCAACGATATGCTTACCCGCGGCGTGCTGCTGCAGGCCTATGACCAGGAGGACGAGGCCCGCCTGTTTGAGCTGACCGCCACGCAAAACGATGAAACGCTGCTGGTGTTTGACGTAAACGAGCAGACCAACGACTACCGCCGCAGCTACCGTACCAGCTATTATCCCGATAACGATTACACCTCCGAGGGCTATACGTTTTCCACCTCCAACTGGAAGCACGCGGACAACGGCCGGTTTTTGATTTTGGAATACATCATGCGCCAATACGGCGAGATTGACCACCGCGGCTACATGCGCCGCACCATCCGCAACGGTTACGAGATCACGCTGGATATGCAGGTGTACGGCCGCCGCCTGGCCACCAAGGACAACACGGCGCTCAATAAGATATGGGACACCTTTACCTTTGTGGAGATTTTGGACCTGCCCGCCGCCGCGCAGGCGCAGATCAACATTACCACCACCCCGCCGGAGGAAACCAACAGTACCGATATCGAAATTGCCGGCACCGCCGCCGAGGGCGTGAAGTTCACCGCCGTGCTGATGGGGCTGAACTACACCACCCCGCTGGTGAGCGAGGTAACCGTCGGCTCCAGCGGCAAGTTTTCCATTCCGATTGAAATTCCCAAAGAAGGCGTGTTTATGGTTACGGTAACCGCCGAATATGAGGGCGAAACCATAACCGAGCTTGCCTATCCCGTAACCTATTCGCGCACCTTGCTTGCCATTAATATCCAGACCGATATCCCCGAGGAAGTAACGTCCGATTCGCTGACCATCGAGGGTACCGCGGAGCCCAAGGCGGAGATCCAGGTGTTTGTCAACGACGAGCTGTTTACCACCAAAACCGTTTCCTCGGAAGGCAAGTTTTCCATCAAGCTTGACACATCGGACGAAGGCACCTACGACGTGGTGCTCGCCTTTTCCAAAAAGGACCTGGCCGACCGCCGCATCAACCTGAGTTTCAGCCGCAACTGGTCTACCGACGACATGATCGACCGCATCAAAAGCGATGCCGTAAGCCCCAACTACGCCACGCTGGTGGATAATATCGCGCGCTACGACAGCCGTACCATCAGCTACAAGTGCTATCTGGTGTCGGTTACCCAGTCGGGCGACGACTGGATTTATACCATGGCGCTGACCAAAAGCGGCGATACCTATTCCAAGTTTATCCTCGTGGTTGCCTCGGAGGAGCCTAAGTACGATATCGGCACGCGGCTGATGATGTACGGTACCTCGGTGGGCATGTCGGTATCCACCGGCAGCGAGCAAACAGCCGACGGCGAAGCCGAAGCAAGCGAAAGCTATCCGTGCTTTGAGCTGCTGCTGCTGACCTCCATTGAGTAGGCGGCCCCGTATAACAGATCAATCATCCCCTGCCGACTGCGCGGTATGCGCCTGGCAGGGGTTTTGTATACCGTCGGGAAATTAATTTTTTATATCGATGCAATAAACCGCGCATTTTCCGGTCTTACCGTTGAAAGGGTGAAGAGGGATCCATGAAGAAGGACGAACAAAACCGGCTGTATTCGTTCTTTGCCGCGGAAAGCGGCAGGCTGATGCGCTATGTGCACGCGCGGGCACGCCGCATCAGCGATATGGACGCCGAGGACATCGTGCGCGAGGTGATGCTCGGCCTCCTGCGGCGTGACGACCGCAGCGGCCCCGTGGAAAACCTTGCCGCGTATACCTACCAGTCCGTGCGCAACAAGCTTGCGGACTACCACGCGGAGCAGGCGCAAACCGTTTCGCTGGACGCCTGCTGTGACGAGGACGCGGCATTTTCCCTGCGGGAAATGCTGCCCGACGAAACGCAGGACGTAATCGCCAAGACCGAGCAAAAGGAACTGCTGCGTACCTTGAGTGCCTGTATGGACAATCTGGAGGAAAAACAGCGCGCCGTGCTGATCGCCACCGAGTTTCACGGCAGAAGCTTCCGTGAGCTTTCGGAAGCCTGGCACGAGCCGATGGGCACCCTGTTATCCCGCAAATGCAGAGCCGTCAAGGCGCTGCGGGACATGATGACGGAACAACTGAAAGGGGAATGAATATGGGTTATTACAAAGATCGATGGAACAAGCAGCCGCCGTGGATCCGGATACCGGTTTACACGGTTCTTGGCGTGATCGCGACGGTAGGGTTTGGGCTCTTATTCGGCATGATCATCGTATGGCTGTGGAACTGGCTGATGCCGGCGATCTTCGGCCTGCCGACGATCAGGTTCTGGCAGGGCGTGGGACTGTTTATTCTGGCCCGCCTGCTGATCGGCGGTTTTGGCAACTCGCATAACGAATCATCAAAATCGCACAAGGATGACAAAACAAAACGGACATGGAGCTGCGAGTATGGTTCCGATCGTCCGTACCACCGGCCGCCGTTTGGCTGCCCGCCGAATCACGAGCCGCCGGAACACGGCCCCGGCCCGATGGGGGATCGTCCGCCGATGGATCACGATCCGATGGACCGCCGCCCGCCGCGGCCGGATTTCCAGGGCTGGCGGTATTATGACGAGTGGTGGAGAAGCGAAGGCAAACAATCGTTTGATACCTACGTGGAGCAAATGCGCCCCACGCCGGATCAGCCGCCTGAGCCGTCCGAAGAACCGTCCAAGGAGCCTCCCACAGAGGAATAAAAGCGAATACGGCAAAGCACAGGGCCGCCTCCAAAGCGAGGCGGCCTTTTCTGTCCGCTATAAGCCAATCGCGGCAAGGATCAATATATTTTCCGTCCCCATACCTTTTTCGCTTTCGGTGCGTCTATAGTAGTGAAACCGGTTATCAAACACCAAAGGGAGACTCTCATGGACGAACAAGCATTTTCAACCGTCGTACAGCAGCAGGAGGACACGCTCTACAGAATTGCCTTTACCGTGCTGCATAACGATGCGGATTGCGCCGATGCCCTGCAGGATGCGCTGCTGCGCGCCTGGCGAAGGCTGGATACGCTCAAAGACGAGCAGGCGTTTCGCAGCTGGATGGCGCGCATCGTCATCAACTGCAGCCGGGATATCCTGCGCAGGCGCAGGCTTCGCACCGTGGAGCTGGATGAAACGATTGCGGCGCCGCCTGCGAACGACCAGCCGCTGGCAGAGGCGATCGCAGCGCTTCCGGAAGGGCTGCGTCTGCCAATCACGCTGCATTACATGGAAGGTATGAGTGTAAAGGAAGTGGCGCAGGTGATGCGCCTGCCGCAGGGAACGGTTAAAAATCGCCTGTTCCGCGGACGGGCGCGGCTTGCGGCCTTTTTACAGGAGGAGGAAATGATATGACTTTGAATCAGCAACGGATGCGCGAGGCGTATCCGCAGACGCCCGATGTGGTCAGGATTCGTATGGAGCAAACGCTGGCCGGTATTCGGCGGGAAGCGGCCAAGCAGCCGCCGCGGCGCTATGCCCGCCGGCTGAGCTTCGCGGTAACGATGGCGCTGGTGACCGTGCTGGCGGTTGGTGCCGTGGCGGCGGGCGCGCACTTCGGCGTGTTTGACTTTATGAAAAAAATGTTCGGCGCAAGCGGCGTGCTGCCGGAGGCCGAAGAGCTGGTACAGCAAAACCTCGGCAGCCTGAAGCTGGAACATACGACCCTGAACGTGGACGAAGCCGTGTACGACGGCGGCACGTTGCACGTGGTGTACTCCATCACCCAAAACGATGCCGACGTACCCCTGACCGAGCAGGACGCGGAGGATTCGCAAAGCGCCTTCCAGCTGGCCGTGGCGGCCGATGCGGTGCACATGGAGTGCGACTCGTTTTGGGTGAACGGAACGGAATATTGCATGACCAACTGTTCCACCGTGGATACCATGATCGGCGAAAACGACGGCGAGCTGCTGTGCTATCTGGATATCCAGCTGGCCTCGGCGGGCATCGTGCCGGACGGCGATTTCACGGTAAAGCTGCCCGTGGCGGGCGGAAGCGGCGACTATCAAACGCTCGATTTCACCGTGCAGGCCAGCGGATCGGATTGGCAGCCCGTGGTGCTCTACAGCGACAACGCGACAGTAACGCTTACAAGCGCGTTCGTGTCGCCGGTGCGCATCTATGCGACCCTCCGCCTGGAAATGAACGCGGATGCTTCCGCGCAGGAAGCCGACGAAACGTTTGAGGATTGGGCGGAAGCCGAACTGGTGGACGCGCAGGGCAACAGGCTTGCGGGGATGACCGAGCTGATGCCGGAAAATCTGGTGGACGGAGAGAGCGTGGACTACAGCTACACCTTCCTGCCCACGGAGGCGGAAGAAGTGTACCTCGCGCCGACCTTTATCAACGAGCAGGGCGAATGGGCCGTCGATATGACCCGCGCATTGCCTTTGCAGTAAGGAGAAACCGATGAAAAAGTTTTTGATGCTTTTATTGGCGGCGGCGCTGCTTATGCAGCCGCTGGCCGGATGGGCCGAGGCCACGTCCGCGCAAGACCAATACGTATCCCTTGCCACCTTGCGTGAGCAGGCGGCGGAGGGCTGGAATGAAACCTACACGTCCCACGGCCGCGAGGTGGTGGCCGACGTGGACACCGTAACGATGCCGGAGGCGGATGCCTGCCCGATTCTTCAGGTGGAGGGAATCGCGTTTGACGCCAACGCACTGGCGGCGGTGGAAGCTACGCCCAACGCTAGCGTGAACGTGTATCGGGATATCGTGCTGAACGTGGATCTGAAGGTGGATGACAGTAAGATTTTTCTTGACGAATGGTACGGCGGTATCGTAGACACGGATCAGGAAATCAACTATGAAAACGGCGTGGTACCCACCGAGGACGCGCTGGAGTGCGACCTCACCAACGCGCAGTTCCGCGAGCGGGTCAGCAGCGCGCTGAGCGATCTGATGGGGCTTACGCTGGAGGATTATCGGTTTGACAATTTCAGCGTGGAAGGTCCGTGTTATAAGGCCAAAATACGCAACGGCGAGCTGGTGCGCGGCGATCTGCTGACCACCACCGGCTGTTACGCGATGCGGGCAACCCAGCTGCTGAACGGAATCCCCATTCTGGATTGCTTTGCGGACGACACGCCTACCGGATGGATCGTTTACGATTACTTCAGCCCCGGATGGTACACGTACCAATTCGGCGGCACCAGCGTCGTTGCGGTGCAGGAAACCGACGTGCCGCTGCTCTCCTTCGACGCCATGAAGGCGGTCCTGGAAGCGCAGATCGAAGCCGGCACCCTGCGCGGCGTCGATGAGATGGAGTTCGGCTACCTGAACTGCTATCAGGATACGGACAAAGGACGGCAGTTTGTCACCGTGCCCGTGTGGCGCGTGCTGTGCGGCTACACCACGGATCTCAGCAAGGAACACGCGATGCCTTACTATGACGAACGCGACACCGACGGCTCCCAGTCCGTGCCCGAGTGCTACCGCGATTACTATTACAGCGCGCAGACGGGAGAAATGATCCAGACCTGCGCGCTGACGGACAGTGTGGATCCCATCCCCGCCGGCGAAATCCTCACGTGGGATTCCGTGGGAGACTAGAAAAACACGAAAAAAAA
>DAOPIR010000057.1:0-15190 GCA_035399245.1 Candidatus Limiplasma sp. | reverse complement strand
TGGGTCATGCTGCACGACCGCGAGCTCGCCCGCGACACCGTGCAGGAAACCTTTCTCAAAGCCTACCGCTCCCTGCCCACGCTGCGGCAGGGCGATACGGAAAAGGCATGGCTTACGCGCATTGCCGTAAACACCTGCCGCGATATGCTACGCAGCCGCTGGTGGCGCATGGTGAACCGCACCCTTACGCCGGACGACCTGCCCGAGCCCGCCTGCGACGCGGAAATGCCGGACGGCACGGCCCTGACCGCCGTAACCAACCTGCCGCAGAAATACCGGGAAGTGGTGTGGCTGCACTACTATCAGCAGATGCCGCTGGCGGAGATCGCACGGGCTCTCAACCTGCCGGCGTCTACCGTTCGCTCGCGGCTGCTGCGGGCCAAAGAAAAGCTGTATCGTAAGCTGGAAGGGTGGTATTTCGATGAATGATCGTTTTTGTAAAGACGCGGACCTCCTGCTTTCCGGCTTGACGTGGAAACGGGAGGACGCGCAGCGCGTCCTTTCCGCCGCGAAAGGAGAGTATAAACCCATGAAAAAGAAGCTCAGCGTAAGCTTTGCCTTGATTATCAGTCTGGTTTTCATCACAACGGCGGTGGCGTTTGCCATCGGCCTCACAAAATCCCAGCAATATACCACCGTGTCCGCGGCGCGCGAAGCGCTGATGGAACGCTACGACCTAACGCAGGATATGATCGCGTTGTTCGACACTGAAACCGAGGAAGCCAACGGCGTAACCACCATCACCTTCACCACCTCCGGCTCCTCGTTTATCGATCCCGATGCCGTGGGGCAATACACGGCCGTGGCGGACGCGCAGGGTGATATCACTGTAAGCTGGTCGCACGACGACGCCGACCCCGCAAGCTGGGCGGACGGCGACCTCGCCGCATCGGTTTGGGGTGCGCCGCAACTGGAACAGTCGCTTGCACGCCACACCCTGTACACGCAGTGGTGGGAAGATCACGACCGCAGCTACGTATACAGCCTGCCCACGGAGGAGCGCGAAGCCCTGTTCGACGAGCTGCGCGCCGCCGTTGCGCCGCTGGAGCTGGTGGACATCCCGCGGGAAGAGTCCACGCAGGCCATCGAACCGCTCGCCACGCCCGTGGTAAATCTCACGGACGACGACGCCTCCCGCATCGCCGCGCAAGCCCTGTACAACCGCTACGGATTAACCGAAGAAATGCTGACCCTGTTTACGCCTGTGCAAACGCTGGATGTAATCAACGGCATCCCCGTGCGCACCATCACCTATCTGCCCGCCTCCATCGAAAACCCGCTCGATGGCACGGACTGGCGTTGGACGGACGTACTGGAGGAAAAGCTGGGCACCTATATCGTAACCGTCGACGCGCAGGATTCCTCCGTGGGCACGGTGGAATGGTCGTTGGAGGACACCGCCGGCGACGCAGCCTACACCGCGGCCGACTGGGCGGATGCCGACGCTTATTCCGCGGACGTCATTTCCTACGTACTGGCGCTGCTTAACCAAAACGAATCCATTATCGTGAAATATCCCGACGGCCAACGCGACTGGTTCTCGCTGGAGGATGCCGCCGCCTACGACCAGGCCTTCCGCGACGCGGGGTTCGATGCCGCCACGTACAACCACAGCCTGCCCAGGGATACCGACCTTACCCAAGAGCAAGCCACGGAGCTTGCCCGCGCCGCCATGGCCGACGCCTACGCGCTTTCCGATGAGGAGCTGGACGAGTTCACCCTCACCATGGAATACGTGCTGGATAACGGTGGTAGCTGGTGGATCGGCTTTTATGGCAATGACGGCATGGGTTCCGTAAAGCTGAACGCCGCCACCAGCGAAATCCAAATGGTCAACCTGATGTCTTCCGCGGCGGTTAACGACTGACGCAGGGAACTCGCCGCGCCAAAACAAACACGCCCGACGCTTCAAAGCCGCTTGCAAAAGCGGCTTTTTTCACGACATTTTACCAATGCCACTTGGTATTTTCCATTGGAAATATCTTGCATACTCTTTGCATTCGGCGGCCTATGTAAGCGCTGTGTAAATTGTAATTTAAGTGTTGCGAAGGTCTATTGACTTTAAAAACGCCTCCTGTCTATTATGAAATGAATCATTGAGAAATCGGAGTAATCGTATGCTGTTGAGCAAAAAAAGGCAATCGCTGGCCCTGCCCATTTCCCGCATCGCACCCGCGCGCAAATCCTTGCTGTCCGCAGCGGAACCGTATTTGTATCTGCTGCCGGCCTTTGCGGTGTTCGGTGTGTTTCTGTTCTATCCGTTTTTCCGCACCATCTACCTATCCGCGTTTTTAACCAATAAATACGGGCAGGCCCGCGTGTTTGTGGGTCTTGGCAACTATATCGATATTTTTTCCAGCAGTTCGTTTTGGAACAGCCTGTGGATCACCCTGCAATTCGTGCTGATGGTAGCCGTGGGCGGCCTCGTGATGGGCCTGATCACCAGCCTGTTAACCGCTAAGGCTTTCCCCGGGCACACCCTTGCTGCCGCCACTTACGCCATGCCGGTCGCCATCGCGTCGGCCGCCGCGTCCATGACGTTCCGCATGATCCTGCACCCCACCAACGGGCTTTTAAACAATCTGCTGGGCACCTCCGTCAACTGGCGCGGCGATCCCGCGTGGGCGCTTCTATCCGTGGCCGCGATGACCATCTGGCTGTCGTCGGGCATCAACTTCATCTTCCTGTCCGCAGGGCTGCGCAACATCCCCGACGCCATGTACGAGGCCGCCGCCATCGATGGCGCTGGCTATTTTGGCAAGCTGTGGCACATCACACTGCCGTCGCTTTCACCCACACTGTTTTTCCAGATCATCATTAATATCATCTACGCGTTCCAATCCTTCAGCCAGATCCGATTGCTCACCGACGGCGGCCCGGGCGAAGCAACCAACGTGATCGTATACGCCATTTACCGGGACGCCTTTTTCAACTTCCGCTTCGGCACGGCCTCGGCGCGCTCCGTGGTGCTGTTTATCATCATCATGGCGATCACCCTGGTGCAGTTCAGCATGGAAAAAAGGAGTGTGCATTACTGATGCTTGCCCTACACCGTAAAAGCCTGCATACCACAGGCAAAATCCTGCTGAATATTCCGATGATGATGCTGATTTTGATCCCGCTTCTGTACACCCTGTCCGTCTCCCTGATGCCCACGGACGAAATCTACAAAAACGTGCTCATCCCGTCCTCCATCAACCTGGCGAATTACCGCAACGCTTTTACTAACCCCAATTATCACTTTATCCGCTTCATTTTCAACTCGTTTATCGTGTCCGTCAGCGTGATGTTGGGGCAGATGCTCACCTGCTCACTGGCGGCGTTTGCGTTTTCCTTTCTGGAGTTTAAGGGGAAAAAGGTGCTGTTTATCCTGATTTTGTCCACCATGATGGTGCCGGGCGAGGCCACCATCATTGCCAACTACCTCACCGTATCCAGCCTCGGCTGGCTGGACAGTTACTGGGTGCTGATCGCCCCCTACCTGTGCTCGGCCATGGGTATCTTCCTGCTGCGGCAGTTTCACCTCACCTTCGCCAAAGAGCTACACGAGGCCTCCAGACTGGACGGCTGTGCCAACTGGCAGTTTCTGCTGTGGGTTGTCATTCCGCTGTCCCGACCCGCGCTTGGGGCGCTGGGCGCTTATGTGTTTTTAAATACATGGAACCAGTATCTGTGGCCACTGCTGGTTACCAATTCCACCACGTACCGTACCGTTCAAATCGGAATCAGCATGCTCTACGACGTCGACGCCGAAGGTATGGGGCTGATGATGGCGGGCGTGATCATTGTGATCGTGCCTTCGCTGACTGTGTTCATCTTCATGCAAAAGCAGCTCATCAACGGGCTGATGGCCGGCGCGGTGAAAGGGTAACGCAACAAAAAAAGGAGAAAACGTATGAAAAAGCTCATTTCCATGATCCTAGCAGTCACCATCCTGCTTGGCACGGCCGGCCTGGCCGCCGCCACGGAAGAACCCATTCAAATCACGTTCTGGCACTCCATGGGCGGCGTCAACGGCGAAGCCATTACCCAGATGGCGGCGGACTTTAACCAAAGTCACGACGATATCCAGGTTACCGTAGAATACCAGGGCGATTACGACGATGCAATCAACAAAATCAAATCCGCCGGCATGAGCCAAATTCCCTGCGACGTGTTTCAGCTCTACGATATCGGCACCCGCTTCATGATCGATAGCGGCTGGACGCTGAGCATGCAGGATTTCATCGACGCCGAGGGCTACAATATCTCGCAGATTGAGCCTAACATCGCCGCGTACTACACTGTGGACGGCACGCTGTACTCCATGCCCTTCAACAGTTCCACCCCGATCCTTTACTACAACAAGGATGCCTTTACGGCAGCCGGCCTCGACCCCGAAACTCCACCGACGAACTTCGACGAGATCATCGAGATGTCCAAGGCCCTCACCATTACCGACGAAAGCGGCAGCGTAACGCAGTACGGTATCGGCATGGGCAACTACGGTTGGTTCTTCGAGCAGTGGATCGGCAAGATGGGCAAGCACTACGTGGACAATAACAACGGCCGCGGCACCGAGCCCGCCACCAAGGTCGTGTTCGATGAAAACGGCGCCGCCTACGATATCCTCTCCGTGTGGGATACGCTGATCTCTGACGGCCTGATGCCGTATCTGGGCACCGGCACCTCCGACGCGCTGGCCGCGTTTATTGCCGGCGATGTCACCATCACGCTGGGCTCCACGGCATCGTTAAAAATGCTCTTAAACAACATCGGCGACGACTTTGAGCTGGGCACCGGCTACTTCCCCTATATTAACGCCGACGACGAAGGCGGTGTGTCCATCGGCGGCGGTTCGCTGTGGATTTTGGACAGCGGCGACACCGCGCGCGAGCAGGCTGCATGGGAGTTCATCAAGTACATGATCTCGCCCGAGGAGCAGGCCTACTGGAACGCGCAGACCGGCTATTTCCCCATCACTGTCGCCACGCAGGATGTGGAATCCTTCCAGGAAAATCTGGCACATTATCCGCAGTTCGGCACCGCGATCGACCAGCTGCACGACTCCGCCCCCGAATACGCCGGCGCACTGCTCAGCGTGTTCCCCGAAGCCCGCGCCCTGGTGCAACAGTACACCGAAAAGCTCATCAACGGCGAAATGGACGTGCAGACCACCGTGGACGAGCTTGCCACGGAAATCAACAAAGCCATCGAAATCTATAACCTCACCAACGAGTAATCATCCTATTCCTGCTTGGACGGGAACGCCTGTGCGCGCTCCCGCCCATAGCCTGCGCAGCCAACGGCAAAGGCCCTGCTTTCGCTTGAAATGCAGGGCTTTTGCTAGTGATCTTGGCCGCGCTGTGCGCGGCTACAGTTTTTTCTTTTTCAATCTATTGCAAACCAAATGCCGCGCTACTTCGTCTCGGCGGGCTTTTCGGGCTCGGGCTGGGGTTTATGGTTATGGTGATTATGGGCGGGTTTTTCGGGTTCCTTTTTGGGGGCGTGCAGCAAGGTGCGGCACAGCAGCAGGTACGCGGCGCCCTGCACGGCGCAGTCCAGGGTGGGCGTAGGCAGCGAGTCTGCAAGGGACCGGAACACCGCCAGCTCGGTTTGGCAAAAGGCTTCGTAGTGCGGCTGCATGGGCGTGTCCTTGGGCGGCTGCACCAGCGACTTCATATCCTCGGCGGAGATGGATTGCTTCAGCACGCAGATCATCAACAGCTGCGCCAACTGCTCGCGCCCGTATTTTTTGGCCACGGGGCGGTCGATCAGCCCGATTTTAACATAGTTGTTCACCCTGGAAGGGGTAAAAATGCGATCGCCTTCCATGAAAAGCTCCTTGCACTGGCGCTCGATGAACGTAATCACCTGATCCATATACAGCCCCAGATCGGGGATCAGATCCCACGCAACGGGGTGAAATCCGTTCAGCCGCGCAACAAACAACTGCTGCTCATCCGTCATAGCGTACCTCCGTACCGATATTGTTATCCATTTATATGTCGTGTTCGATTGTCATTTTAACATAATGTGTAAAAGATAACAAGAAGTATCGATCATTACTTGACAAATATATAATTATGGCGTAATCTGGTAACGAATACTAGATGACAAGGTCGTGGTTCTATGTTACCTTCTGAAATTCAAATCTGGGGTGATTCGCTGGCGGTAGGCATTACCTATGACGAGCAGCGGCAGCGCTATGCCATTTCCAAAGAGCGCTGCACCAACCGCTTGTCCGAGGACCTGCCCTGCAAGGTGGTAAACAACGCAAAGATGGGCGCAACGGTGCTTGACGGGCTGCAGCGCTTTGAAAAGGCCCAGCCGGTGGAAGGCGCGCTGTGCGTGGTGGAGTACGGCGGCAATGATTGCAATCTGGACTGGACCCGCCTGTCCGACGACCCCAACGCGGAGCCGCTGGCAAAGGTGGAAATTTCCGTGTTCACCAAAAAGCTGGAAGAGTTTATTGAAAAGATTGAAAACAGCGGCATGAAGGCCGTGCTGGTTACGCCGCTGCCCCTGCATGCCCAGCGATTTTTCAACTGGGTTTCCAAGGGGCTCAACGCGGACTCGATCCTGCATGCGCTGCGGGACGTGCAAAGCATCTACAGCTGGCAGGAGCGCTATGCCATTGCCGTGCGCAACGTGGCCGAAAAGATGGGCACACCGCTGATTGACCTGCGCGACGCGATGCTGTCCAACAACAATTATCCGCTGATGATCTGCAAAGACGGCATGCACCTGTGCGACGAAGGTTACCGCTATATTACCGATTACCTGCTCCAGCGCGCGCAGCTTATGCCCGATTGCATCTGAAATACACGCCTCCTATCATAGCCGGTCCGGCATAGCACACCATACAATTTGTGTTTTTCTCTACTCTCGGTTATACTGTTGTCAGGAATTGTTAGGCATTCCTGTATAATAACAGTAGAACATAGGAGGGTATGGTATGGCTGGTAAATTTGAGATTAAAACCACCAAAACGGGCTTCACTTTTAATCTGAAAGCATCAAACGGGGAACCCATCTTGGCTTCTGAGGTGTACACAACGATTGCCGCCTGCAATAACGGTATTGCAAGCGTGAAAAAAAATGCTCCGATCGCAGCGGTGGAAGACCAAACGGTGGAAGGCTACGCGACGGAGAAAAACCCGAAATTCGAAATATACGTCGATAAAGCTGGTGAGTACCGTTTCCGCCTCAAAGCCAGAAACGGGGAAATCATCGGCGTAAGCGAGGGCTATAAAGCAAAAGCATCCTGCAAAAACGGCATTGAGTCGGTTACGAAAAACGCGCCCGACGCAACGGTTGTTGAGCTGTAATCGCCTGACATAACCGCGAGAGAGGACATGGAATGGATATCAAAGCGAAGATCGGTGAAATTGTAACCAAAATTAAAGCAGATGAGAATTTTGCTTCCAACTTCCAATCGGATCCTGTGAAGGCGATTGAATCCGTGATCGGAATTGATTTGCCGGATGATCAGGTCAAGGCAATCATTGACGGCGTAAAGGCGAAGATCAACCTTGACGGCATTGGCGGTTTGCTTGGCAAAGTCGGAAAGCTGTTTTGATCTGAACCTTAATCCGCAGCACATTCATAAGATGCGCATATTAAATACACGGCAATGGGTAACAGGCCGTCATTCCACGCAAGCTCTGTTGGCTGCGTAATGGCGGCCTGTTTCAATGCGTTGATTTCAATCGTAATTTACGCCCATCAGCCGCAACCGTCTTATCCCTTTTACAACCTATAAAGGCCGCTTGCGTGCGCTACGATAAACGCTTCAAATAAGGAAAAAACTGAAAATCCTCCGTTTGTATATGCCCGATCAGCAATTCGTCCAGCAAAACGGCGAAAAAAGCCGCAGCGGTAGTCTCTCCCGATTGCAGCTGCCGGTGCAGCGCCGTGATGCGGGCCCAAAGGGCGTCATGCAGCGCGGCGTGCGTATCCGCCTGCGGATACCGCACCTTTTGCAGCAGCGCTTCTTCCGTATCAAAATGCGTTCGGATGTTGTGCAGCAGCGTTTCCAGCGCCGCGCCGGGGGCTGTGCTTTCCCTGCCCTGCATCGCACTCATGGTTTTATTCATCAGGGCAACCAGCCGCTTATGCTGGCTGTCGATGTGCGCATTGCCGCTTTCCCAGCTTTTTTTCCATTCCATCGTCACCTTCACAAACGGAAACGCCTGCGTCCAGCCCATGCCGATCACGCAGTTGCCGCCCTTGTCCTTGGCGCAAAACATGGCATGGTCCACACGCTGGAACCAGCTTTCCTTGCTTTCGCCGCGTATATACTGCGCGGCGCCGAAGCTTGCCTTAACCGGAATTTGGATTTCGGGATGCCCGAGGGCTTCGATCCGGGTGCACAGCTTATTGGCGGCCGCAACGGCGGCCTGCAGGTCGGTGTGCGGCATGAGCACCACAAATTCCTCGCCGCCCCAGCGCGCCAGCACATCCTGCCGGCGCACCGCTTTTTTCGCGGCGGCGGCCATCCGCTTAAGCACATGATCCCCGATGTCGTGCCCCCAGGTATCGTTGATGGTTTTGAAATTGTCAATATCGAACAGGATCATCGAAAGCGGATATACATAGCGCTGGCAGCGATCGGTTTCCTCGGCAACCTTCCGGTCGAAATAATACCGGTTATAGATTCCGGTCAGCGCGTCCTTAACGGCAATCTCCCCAAGCGCCTTGTTTTTGCGGTTCAGCTCCGCGGTTAGCCGTTTGAGGGCTTTTTCGGATTTTTCCAGCCGCGCAATCATCTCGTTTTTACCTGCAAGCGCCTGGGTCAGCTGCTCTTCGAGCCGCTTGCGCTCCGTGATATCGCGGGAGACGCCCAGCATTTCAAACGCGCCGGTTTCTTCGTTTTGGATCAGCCGCACCGTGACTTCGATCTGCTTGATCTTCCCGTCGGTGGTATAGATCCGCATGTCTTTAACGGTGGTGAGCATCTCTTTCCTGCGCTCGCCGGCCAGGTAGCGCTCCACCATCATCCGCGTGTTTTTCACCGCCGTATCGTAGGATTCCTGCGGCACGGCGTCGGCAAGGGACTCCTGCATTGCCTCTTCTACGGTAATGCCTCTAAGCTCTGTGACGTTGGGGCTCATATAGGTAAATCTCTGCGCCTGAATATCAAAAACCCATATGCACTCCAAAGCGTTTTCCGATAATAACCGATATTCATATTCCAGCTTTTTATGCTTTTCATTATCCATCATCAGGTACCTATACTGGGTCATTCCCTTTGTCTGTAGCAGAGGTCATTGCTTTTTTACAGTATAGGCGGGTTGACCGCGTTCGTCAATGCCGGTGTTTGGGCATACGCGCTTGACAACCGGCCTTGATTTTCCTATATTGAAATCGACAATACTGCGCAAAACAGACAGCCGATCCACCCATATGCGCATCGGGCAAGGAGGATGACCCATGAAAAAGACACTTGCTTTGTTTGCCGCCGCTATGCTGCTGTGCACCGCATCCGCCGGCACAGCCCAGACCGCCGCACAGCCGACGCTGACTTATATCGGGCACGCGCATCTGATGATTATAACCGCCGAAGGCACCGTGATCTACATCGATCCCTACAAAATCGACGGCTATACCTACACGCATAACGCGGATATCATCCTTGTGACGCACGAGCATTCCGACCACAACCAGGTCGACATCGTACCCCAAAATGACGATTGCATGATCCTGCGTGTAAAGGACACCATCAACAAAGACGGCACCTACAATACCTTTACCCTCGGTGAAGTTACGGTGATCCCCGTACCCGCCAAGAACAAAAACCACGACATCAAAAAGACCAACGGCCTGATTGTGCAGTTTGACGGCATCACGGTCTACCACGCCGCCGATACCGACAAGCTCGACTCGATGGCCGACCTGCAGCAATACAGCATCGACTACGCGTTTTTCCCTATCGACGGCAAGTACAACATGGACGCCGCCGAGGCTATGGAGTGCGCGGCGCTGGTGGGTGCAAAGCATAACACACCCATCCACTGGTTCAGCGCCGATCCCGCGGCGTTTACGCCCGACAATCTGCTGTTTATGAACTACGGCGACACCATCACGCTGGAAAAAGCGGACGCCGACTAAAAAACCGGTTTCAATATCCTGGAAATCGACGTATACTAAAAATATGACTTAGGTCCTTAATGTACCGAGCAAACAGGAGGGAATTATTATGTGTCCAGTTCGTTTCTTCTACTGCAAACACTGCGGTAATCTGGTAGGAACCCTGCATTATTCCGGCGTGAAGATGGTCTGCTGCGGCGAGGAGATGACCGAGCTTGTGCCCAACACCGTGGACGCTGCCGCGGAAAAGCATGTGCCCGTAATCCAAGCCGATGGCAACAAGGTAACCGTGAAGGTTGGCTCCGTGCCCCATCCGATGACCGAGCAGCACTCCATTCAATGGGTGTATCTGCAGTCCGAAAAGGGCGGCCAGCGCAAGTGCCTTAACCCGGGCGACGCCCCCGAGGCCGTGTTCATGCTCGCCGACGGCGACAAAGCCGTTGCCGCGTATGCCTACTGCAACCTGCACGGGCTGTGGAGCGCACAGGCGTAATCCCCTGATATCCCGTATAAAAATCCCGCCGTCTTTAACAGACGGCGGGATTTCTAGTAAAAGCTTACTTTTTAGGACGGCTATTCGATTGGGCCCGCCGCGCCGGCAAAGGTTTGATACGTATAGGTAAACTGGCGGCGCGCCAGCACGCCGATATGATTGTCCAGTACATTGTTGCAGCCGTTGGTCAGCATCACAAACCCGAACTGCGTTTGGGGATCGAAATACACATTGCACAGCACACCGGCGACCATTCCCTGATGGCCGTACAAGGTGCGCCCTTCCACCAGCGTGTCCACCCGCTCCAAAAACAGGCCGTACGGGCTTTCGCACAGCACGCTTACACCCACCGTCGATGGGTCCTTGCGCATCAGGGCCACGGTCTCCGGCGCAAGCAGCTGCATACCGTCCACCGTGCCGTCGCCGCACAGGGCAATGGCGATCTTTGCCAGATCGTCGGCGCGGATCCACAGCTTGCCCACCGTGGTGGCATAGTGGTTTTCGGGATCGGCAAAATCCTCATAGCCGTCGCGGATCAGCCCCCATGCGCTGCGGTAGCGCGTGCCGTCGCTTTTGAACAGGTCGGTAATATCCTCGGTGTCCTGCAGCAACGCCGGATCGTAGGAGGCGTCGATGCCCAGCGGATCAAACACATGCTCGCGCATATACTGGTTCACGCTCACGCCGGTAACGGCTTCCAGGATCGCGCCCACGATGCCCGCGCCGAAGTTGGAATACGCGTATACGCTGCCGGGCCGGTTATCCGTAAAGTTGCCCCGGCGGGCGATCTCTTTGGAGAGCATATCATGGATAGTGTTGCCATTGGAGTATCCGCCCTTTTCACTCACGGTGGAGGTGTGGCTCATCAGCTGGCGCAGCGTGATGGGCATATCCGGATAATAGGTATTGGCAATTTCGTAGCCGAAATACGTGCCGATATCCTCGTCCAGGTCCACCAGCCCCTGCTCCATCAGCTGCAGGATGCCCACCGCCGAGACCATCTTGGTAACCGAAGCGACGCGGAAATACGTATCCTGGGTCACGGGCGCATAGTTCGAGGTATCCTGATAACCGTAATAGCGCTGATAGACAATCTCCCCGTCCTGAAATACCACCAGCGCACCGCCGACGGTTTTGCTGCGGGTGAAATAGCTGTCCACCTGCCGGTTGATCTCGGTCTGGCTGGCGGCACAGGTCAGGGAAGGAAGCACAAGCAGCAGCAGACACAGGGCAACGGACAGCCATCGTTTCATACGTAAGCTCCTCCTCGTTTGATCGTGGGCGCCGGCAGGCGCAAAAAAAAGCAGCAATCCGGCACTATTGCACCAGAAACGGATCCACGTTCCCGTCGGTCACAAAGGTTTCATACGCAAAGGCAAACTGGCGGCGCGCCAGTACGCCGACATGGTCTTCCAGCACATTGTTGCAGCCGTTGGTCAGCATGATAAAGCAAAATTGCGTGGCGGGCTCGAAGTACACGTTGCATAAAATGCCGCCGAACATGCCCTGATGCCCATACAGCGTGTGATTCTCGTCCAGCAGCGTTTCTTCCCGCTGGGTAAACAGCCCGTAGGGACTTTCGCCCGTGACGCTGGCGCCGTAGGTCGCCTGATCGTCCCGCATCAGGGAGATGCTCTCGGGGGTTAAAAGCTGCACACCGTTCACCGAGCCGTTGCCGCACAGGGCGATAGCCAGCGTGGCCAGATCGTCGGCGCGGATCCACAGGCTGCCCACGGTGGTGCGGTAGTGGTTTTCGGGATCGGCAAAATCCTCATAGCCCTCGTTCAGCATATAAGCAACGCTGCGGTAGCGCGAGCCGTCCGCCGCGTAGATGTTGGGAATACAGGAAGGGTCCGACAGCTGGCCGGGATCGTAGGCCGCGTCCAGCCCCAGCGGCTGAAACACGTTTTCCGTCATGTATTCGTTCACGCTCACGCCTGTGACCGCCTCCATAATCGCGCCCACCACGCCCGCGCCGAAGTTGGAGTAGGCATACACGCTGCCGGGCTCGTTGTCGGTATAATTGCCGCGCCGTTTCAGCTCCTTGGCGAGCATATCGTGGATGGTAGCGCCGCTGCCGTAACCGCCGTTGACGCTCAGGGTGGAGGTATGGCTCATCAGCTGGCGCAGCGTGATGGGCGTATCGGGATAATAGGTATTGGCGATTTCATAGCCAAAATAGGTGCTGATGTCCACGTCCAGCTCAACAAGCCCCTGCTCGTAGAGCTGCATCAGGCCGATGCCGCTGATCATCTTGGTAACCGACGCGATGCGAAAATAGGTGTTGGCGGTCAGCGGGATTTCCAGCGCCTTGTCCTGATAGCCGTAGTAATGCTCGTACACGATTTCGCCAGCGCTGACGACAACCAGCGCACCGCCCGTTGTGCGGCTTTTTTTGAAATAATCGTCCACTTGCCAGTCGATTTCGTCTTGGGTAAGCGCCATAGAGAGGTTGGGAAGCACCAGCAGCAGTAAGCAAAGGACCAGCGTCAGCAGTCGTTTCATGCGGTCAGTTTCTCCTTATGTGTTGTAAGCGCGGGCAGGCACAGGGCATTGAGCATAAACAGCGGCAGGAAATAGCGGCTGATCATGCACGGCAGCAGCAGCAGCGGCAGCATCACGCACAGCGCAAACACCGCCAGCAGCGACGCGTGCAGCCGCCTGTGGTAAGCCGCAAAGCCCAGCGCAAGGATGGTAATCCATGTCTGTACAGCCAGCGCAAACAGGTAGCGCACCAGCGGGATATTCAGGTATTGGTTATCGTTGAACACGCGCTTATACCACGCCTGCAGCCCGGGCAGGAAGGACTGGTACGCAATGGGATAGGCAGCGTCATTATACTCCTGATCGATTTCCAGATATCCGTAGGCGTCCGTCCAGTAATCCATCTGCGTATGGGACAGATCGTCGATAAACCAGGCTCCGCGTGTGTTTTCCAGCAGCGCTTCCAGGTACACCGCCGGATATTTGATCCCCAGCTTCAGCCACGCGCGCAGCGCCGTGCGGTAGTTTTCATCCGGATAGAGAAACGCCGCCTTTACCGGATCGGCAATGTAGGGATAGTAGCGCTCCCGGATATCGTCCACGCCGAACAGCCCTTCGATCCTGGCCTGATCCGCCTCGTCGTCGGTCACCGTCAGCACGCGCGCCAGCTGCTGCAGCGGCAGGCTTAACACGTCGCGCTTGACGGTTTCGGGCGTAACCGCGCCCGTCGCCCGCATCAGCAGGGCGGACGTACCGGTGTTGAGCAGCAGGATGACCGGAAATAAAATCACCAGCCGTTTGAGCAGCGGGGTTATCCGTTTGCGCCGGATCAGGCGAACGATCAGGTAAACCACGCTTCCCGCGCTCAGCAGCAGCAGCGATGCGATGCCGTTATAGCGGAACTGGCACATCAGCACACCGAACACCGCCATGCGCACCATGCCCCAAACGCTTGCGGGGCTGCGGGACAGCCGGTACAGCTCGATCGCCGTCAGCAGCAGAAAACAGGCAAAAAACGTGTCCTTGGTGGTGGAAAACGCAAAGTAGCCAAACAGCGGAAACACGGCAAGGTACACCGCGGCGGCGATCACCGCGCCCCGGCGGGCGCCCGCGCGGTTAAGCGTTACCAGGCCGTAGCCCAGGCTTAGGCCCATGCCCGTCATCTGCAAAAGGCCCAGCATCAAAAACGACCATGTCGCCGTATAGCCAAGGCAGTCCGCCAGCCGCAGCAGCCCCTGAATCAGCAGCGTGTACACCAGCGCGTGGTGGGTTTCGTACGTTCCGGAGGTGATCTGCTGCATATGCGCGGCGATATCATAATTGGTCAGGATCGGATAGGATGACAGCAGCCACAGGCAGGCAAACGCGCAAAAGCCGAGGAAAAACACCCACAGCAGCGCCGCAGCATTGAGCGGCGCACGGAGGGTTTTCGGTTTCAGCCACACCGGCACGTTGCCGTACAGGTGGCACAGCAGCACAAAGCACAGCATCCACAGGCCGCCCAGGCGTAGCAGATTCAGCCAGCGAAAGGCCAGCACGCCGTATACCTGCATCTGCGCGCCCACCACAAAGGTAAGCGCCAGCAGAAACGAAAGCGGAACCGTATAGCGCAAAAGCCGCTTGTGCAGCTTATCCCGCAGACCAAACGTACACACAAAGCCGGCCGCGCCCCAAAGAAGTAATTTCAGCGCCGTCAGCCAGCCCAGCGTAAACGGTGCAAACGGCGCGTACACGGCGCAGCCCGCGCCGATCAGCAGCGCGGCGGCAAGTTGGAAGGGAAGCGTCCTTTTAGTTCTAGTCATGCGTTCTCCCATCAAATGTAAAACATGTAGCTTTGGCTTGTGCGCCGCTTTTTGGCGTCGTCCACCAGCTGGCGCAGGGTCAGGCTGCGCAGCGTGGCGCTGACCGCGGTTTCAACCGCACCGAACACGCGCTCCTGCAACGCGGCCTCCAGCTCCGGCGCCTGTGCCTTTACGGTGTCGCCGGCCTGCTCAAACAGCGATAGGTCGGTAGCCGCCAGCACATCCAGCGCGGTAATGGTTTCCGGCGTGCGCGCCAGGCGGTAGCCCCCTTGTGCGCCCTTTTGCGAGCATACGATATCCGCTTTTTTCGCTGCTGAAAAAAGCGGATATCGTATGCTCGC
>DAOPIR010000056.1:0-15382 GCA_035399245.1 Candidatus Limiplasma sp. | reverse complement strand
GAATAAACGGCTGACCACCGACAGGTTTGATTTCCTATATGGCTCGTCCTCCGTCGGCTTGATTATTACGGATACCGCCGGCGTAATCATCAGCTTTAACAAAACGATACAAGACCTTTTTGGCATTACGATCGACGAGTATAAAAATACGAATGTTGCCGATATCTATGCCGATCCCAAGGATCGCCGGCATTTGATGGATATGCTTGCCAAGTCCAGCACCGTGCGCGACTTTGAGGTGCAGATCAAGCAAAAGGACGGGCAGCTGCGCAGTGTGCTGGCCAATATCGACTATGTGGAATGGAACCATGAGCATGTGCTGCTGACTTCGATTTGCGATATCAGCCAGTTCAAGCAGAGACACAACGGAACCGACAGCCGCTATCAGGAGCTTTTTAGCACGGTGCCGGTAGGGATTACCGTAACCGATTATGCCGGTCATATCCTCCTGAGCAATAATGCGATTAAAGAGCTTTTGGGGTACAACGCGGATGAGCTGAAGGATATGAGCGTACGCGACTTCTATTATGCGTTAAGCGACAGGCAAGAGCTGCTTGCGCTAACCCGGAAGCTGGGCAATGTACGCAACTTCGAAACCTGCCTCCGGCACAAAAACGGCAGTGAAGTTACCGTGCTGATCAACATGGACACGATTGAATTCAACGGCCGCAAAGACATGCTGCTGACCTCGATCCGCGATATTTCCCACCTGAAAAAGGTCAAGGATGAGCTGGTGAAGGAACGCGATTTTTCCAACGCGATCCTCAATACCGCGGCCACCTTAATCGTTGTGCTGGACCGCACGGGAGTGATCACACGGTTTAACCGCGCCTGTGAGCAGATCAGCGGGTATTCGTTTGATGAGATCAACGGAACACATTTATGGGAGACCGAGTTTTTTGATCCGGTCATTACGCAAACGCAGATTGACAAGCTGCTCAGTGAGGCGTATCCCAGCATCTATGAATCCAACATCGTTTCGAAAACCGGTGAGAAGCATTTTGTTTCCTGGACATTTGCAGCCATGCGCAACAGTGATGATCATGTGGAGTATATCATCGCCACCGGCATTGACATCAGCCAGCGGAAAAAGGCCGAGGACGAACTGCAAAAGGCGAATGTGACGCTGGCATCCCAGATAAAGGAGCTGCAGGGAAGGACCGAAGAGATGAACCAGCTTAACGAGCTGGGAGAACTGCTGCAAAGCTGCCAGACAACAGCCGAGGCCAGCGCGATCAGCGCGCGGTACATCAAGCAGCTGTGTCCGGACAGCCACGGGGCGCTGTATCTGATCAATTCGTCCAGAAACCTGGCGGAGGCGGCGGAAATGTGGGGCGAACCCGCGCTGACACAGCAGGTGTTTGAGCCATTGAATTGCTGGGCGATACGGCGCGGGCGGCAGCACCTGATCGACCGGCAGCATCCCGGCTTGCTTTGCGGCCATATCACCGGTCCCGAAACCGGACAATACCTGTGCGTGCCACTTACGGTAAACGGGGAGGCGATCGGCGTTCTCCACATGAACAGCATACCAACAGATGAGCAGGAAGCGGCAGGAGTAGCCTATACCGATCATAAAACACAGCTTGTCAGGATGATTGCGGAGCATATTGCACTTGCGCTATCCAACCTGAAGCTGCGGGAAACGCTGCGCCAGCAGTCGATACGGGACGCGCTTACGGGCCTTTACAACCGGCGGTACATGGAAGAGACGCTCGAAAGAGAGCTGATCCGCGCGCAGCGGGAAAATAAATCGGTGGGATTTATCATGTTTGATATCGACCATTTTAAAACATTCAACGATCTGGCCGGCCATGACGGCGGAGACGCGCTGCTGCGCGAGCTGGGCGTGTACCTGAATACCTACACCCGCGGCGGAGATATCGTGTGTCGGTACGGCGGTGAAGAATTTCTGGCGGTTTTACCGGGCGCAAATGCGGAGGAAGCCAGGCAGCGTGCCGAGCAAATGCGCAAGGATGTCAGTGAGATGCTGGTGTATCATCTTGGAAAAGCATTGGCAAAATGCACAATCTCCCTTGGCGTTTCGGCCTATCCCGATAACGGACAAACCAGCAAAGTGCTGCTCAAAGCCGCCGACGACGCCTTGTACCGCGCCAAAAACGAAGGCAGGAACCGCGTAGTTGTGGCATAATAAATATTAGCCTGACGGTTGTATACGCTCACCGCAGGGATCGAACGTGACCCGATTTCAATTTGCATACGAAACCGGAAGCAAAACAATAAATTCTGTTCCGATTCCCACTTCGCTCTTTACGGAAATCGTTCCATGGTGCGCTGATACGATCCATTGCGCGATTGCAAGCCCAAGGCCTGTTCCGCTGCGATTGCGCGAATCGTCTGCCCGATAAAAGCGGTCAAAAATATAAGGAAGCGATTCCGGGGAAATACCTATGCCGTCGTCCTTGACGGAAATGATTGTGTTTTGTGTATCTTGCGTGGCGGTCAAGAGAATCGTACCGCCTGTTTTTCCGTACTTTACGGCATTTTCCGTGAGATTCAGCAGCAGCTGCGTTATCAGGCTTTGGTCGGCCTGCAGCGTAAGATCCGCAGGCAGATCAAACGACAGCCGCATATTTTTTTCCTTCAAAGGCTCCTGTATTGCTCCGGCAATGCTTTCAATAACGTCATACAGGCGTAAAGCTTCCATGCATACGGGGTATTGGTTTTCCTGCCCTCTGGTAATTGTGAGCAGCTGATGAATGATCTTCTGCATGCGTATGCATTCGGTGAGCACGGTTTGCAGAGAATCCCGCTGCTCCTGCGTGAGCGTTGGTTCTTTCAGCAGGGTTTCGGTATAGGCCCGTATGATGGCAACCGGCGTTCGAAGCTCATGTGACGCATCCGAGGAAAAACGCTTTTCACGGTTAAATGCCGCCTCCACACTGGAAAGCATGCCGTTGAGCGCATCCGTCAATTCTCCCAGTTCATCCTTGGCGGGCGCCGGCGGGATGCGTTCGGACAGGTTTCCGTTGGCAATAATATCGGCGCTTGTGATGATCTTGCGAATCGGCATCAAAGTGCGTTTAGCAATGCCAAATCCGCCCCACAGCGCAATGAGAGCCATCAGCGGAAGCCCGAGCACAAACAGCAGCCGCAGGATGGACAGAACCTGCCGATTATGCGCATAGGATGCCGCTACGCGTACACGCAACGTAAAATGATCTACCTGTACAAGCGGCGAATCCAGCAGCAGCCACGCCTGAGCATCGCCCTGTACGGTCGTAAATTCGTTTTCCCGTATCGGCACCTGATCAAACACCGTGATATCTTCGCCATAGGCGCTTAACTCACTGCCGTTTTCTTCCGTGATATAAAACATGATGTTGGATGAAACGGGGACCTCGTTTTCAAACGTTATGATCCCGTCCTCGTTTTCGATCTGCGCGATCACTTGCTCCATAGCCAGGGTCGCGTCGTTTTGCAGCGTTTGCTGCAGCTCATAGGCGACAATGCAATACAGCAATATACAAAACACGAGCGTGATGAAAAACGTAAACGCCGTATACCACAGCGTCATTTTTGTCCGCAGACGCATATTATGCTTCATTGCCGTCCTCCGCTTTCAGCATATAGCCAAATCCACGTACCGTTTGCAGCAGCTTATGGCTTTGCGTGCTGTCAATCTTCCTGCGCAGATAACGCACATATACGTCCACGAGATTGGTCTCAAACTGATAATCATAATTCCACACATGATCCACGATCTGATCACGGGTAAGCACTTGGCCTGCATTGCGCATAAAGTATTCCAGCAGCGCATACTCCTTGGCTGTCAGGCTGATTTGGGTGTCGCCGCGCGATACCAAATGCGCGGCCGTATCCATCACCAGATCGCCGACCGTCAGCTTGGGGGAATGCAAGCCCGTGTTCTTGCGCAGCAGCGCGCGCACACGGGCGAGTAATTCATCAAAGGCAAACGGCTTGGTCAGATAGTCGTCAGCGCCGTAATCCAAGCCCTTAACCCGATCGGATACGGTATCCTTGGCGGTGAGGAGCAATACGCCGCTTTCGCAGTGCTTTTCCCGCAGCCGCTTTAGCACCGTCAGGCCGTCTATGCCGGGCAGCATGATGTCCAACACTATCCCGTCGTATGCCATTGCCAACGCATACGCCAGACCGTCAGCGCCGTCTGCGCATGCGTCCACGGCGTAGCCTTCGGCAGTCAGCCGCTTTTGCAGGATTTTCCGCAAGGCCTGGTCATCTTCTATGACTAATATCCGCATAGTATGTTTCCTTTCCTGTAGGTCAGGGTAAAGTTTACCATGGCCGGATGAAAAACAGATGAGAATGGCCAATGAATGTTTCACAGTTTCATGTTCTTCTCATTTTCAGCGGGTACAGTTACTGTAGCCCAAAGTGGCAGGCAAGTCAAACGGAGGAAGGCTGCATGAAAAAACGGTTTATCGCGATCATTGCGCTTATCTTGGTGCTTACGGGATGCTTCGGCATAGGAGCGGGAGCGGACACCGCATATTCGGCAAATATAAAAATCACCATCACAACCGCATCGGGGAACAAGCAGGAAACGGTAGTAACCACTGCGGTGCCGGGCCAATGGCAAACGCCCTGCATCAATGCGCCCTACGATTATCAATATCAAGACGATACGCGGTTTATTGCGATTGATAAGGTGTCGGAAGACGGGATCACCTATTTTGTGGCAGACGTACAGCTTGCCGATGCCGCGGGGTTTAAAACGGCATTAAGCGGCGGCACGGCCTACGGTGATTTGGAGCAGGTGTCCGATATGGCACGGCAAAATAACGCAATTCTGGCGATCAACGGGGATGACTACGCAACGCAGAAGTATGGAACAATCATCCGCAACGGTACGCTGATCCGTGCCAACGCAACCACCCGTAATATGCTGATCGTGGATCAAAACGGCGATATGTCTGTGCTGTCGGATCGCAAGGGTGAAAATCCCAAAACCCTCAGCCAAAAACTGATATCGCAAAACGTGATGCAAACCTTTGAGTTCGGTCCGGAGCTGGTGCGCGACGGTGAGGCTGTCGATTTCAACCGCGCGTTTGACGTAATCTCTACAAGCAGCACACGGCGAGAACCGCGCACCGCGATAGGGCAAATCGATACGCTGCATTATATCATCATCGTTGCAGACGGCCGGCAGGAGGGATATTCCGTTGGAATGACATTGCCGGAGCTGCAGCAGCTGTTTATACAGTATGGCGCACAAACGGCAATGAACCTGGACGGCGGCGGATCGTCCGAATTGTGGTTTCTGGGAGACGTGCTCAACCGTCCGGCAGGCGGTGAGGAACGGTATATATCGGATATTATTTTCTTTTAGAGGAGCGTGGGCTTATGATGCACAAACGTGTGATACACAGAGGTTTACAAGGGCTGCTATTTGGGATAGCCGTACAATATATTGCCGCGATTATCTTCTCGCTCTATCTTCGCTTGGGTTATCTGCTGCTGTATCCTGCAACCTTTGCCGAACGGTTTGGCGGGGAAATGAACGCGGTGCTGCTGGTAACAGCCGTATGCGGATTGATCGGGATGGGTATCGGCGTTATATCGGCAATACTTCACCAATACAAACAGGGAAATGCGTGAGGCGCAAATCGATGCCGCAACCGGTGTGCTTTTATCGGAAAATACTGAGGACGATTGAGCATGCCCAGGCAAACGAAGCGCATGTAAATACCGATTGCTACGGGAGGAAACGCAGGACTGCAGCGCTCTGTACGCCTTTTGATCAGCCGGTATTTTCCGGCAGCCACAACCGATTGTACTAACAATATAACGTGATATACCCAAAAACGAAGAAGCGAATTTGCTTCTTCGTTTTTGGCTGCATTACAGCCGGATAGGAAAAAGGAGGAACCTATTGATCGTTAAACATGCTGCAATCAGTGATCATCGGATGGCGTATATATCTAGAAATGCTGCTTTGGATCAATGCTTACAGCTGTTCGCCTTCCGTGCCGCCGTCAGGCTCGCCTTCGCCCTCCGGTGCTGTTTCTCCGTCCGGTTCGCCTTCGCCTTCCTCGCCCTCTTCGCCAGTGTCGTCTTCACTTTCCTCTTCTTCGGGATCCTGCTGCTGGTTCAGCTCCCGCATTTGCTCCTGCTTTTCGCCAATCGCGTCTTTGTATTCTGCGATCGAAGCGTTAATGTCGGCGATCTGCTGGGATAGGCTTTCCATAAGCGCCGCATCGCCGTCCGCTTCCGCTTTGGCATATTGGGCTTCCAGATCGGCTTTTTGCGCCTCCAGCTCGGTTTTTAAAGCTTCAAGGGCATCCTTTTCGGCTTCGATCTGCTGCCGTTCGGTTTCCCGGGCTTGCAACTGCTCTTGCTTTTCTTCTCTTGCTTCCTCGCGCTCCTGCTTTTCTTCCTGGCGCTCTTCCTGCGCCTGTTCTTTTGCTTCGGCGTCGGTTCCGTAATGATTTCCGTTGTTGGATGTATCACCCTCGCCTGATACATTCTCGTTGCTTGATGAGTCGCTCTTGCTGCTCTTGCCTGACGAGTTGCCGTTGCTTGATGAGCCGCTGCTGCTTGCCGAGGCATTGCTGCTTGCCGAGCTGTTACCGTTGGATGAATTGCTGTTGCCTTTGCCGGCAAGGGCGACGGTAGTCATCGATAGGACAAGCAATAAAACGAGGAACAAGGCTGTAGATTTCATGATTTTCTTCATTAGTAATTCTCCAATCTGTTAAAATAAATGAGATCCGTCGGGGGATTAAAGGTAACGACAAACGAAAAAGCTTTATTCAGGTTGCTGAATAAAGCTTCAATACAAAAAATGAAACACATTCGGCAACCGGCTGTCATGTCCGAAAACGGATGTAGACCCTTGGCTTTGCGTACTTACCTTTCGGTAAGGCTGCTCTTATTCAATCTGTGTTACCGTCGCTATCATATAGCATATTGCCATGTCTGTCAAGATTGTAAATCGGCAGAGGCAGATATCTGTGTTTGCCGGTCAGCAAACGGTTTTCAAAAACTCTCGAAAATAATCGCTACTCTGCGTTGCAAACATTGCAGTTTCTACCACAATAGTGCCAAAAATCACTTAAAACGGTAGAAAAACCGGTGCCATATGGGGAATAGCAAGCCGAAACACACACGGAATGAAAAAACCATGGTAGAAAATGCATAGTATATGGTTGCTTTTCGATGGAAGAAATTTGACCGTTTCGTTACAATAACCTTAAGCCGGATGGGCGGATTGATTCGTGGTATAATCATATACAGCAAAAGCATAATCGGTTGTTTGAATGCCAATCGAATACCGTTCGGATCAGCCAGACAGGCTATCATGGATATTCATTTCAGTCTCTCTCCCTTTTCTACAGATACGGCAGTATTGCCGAAAACAGCGTCAAAGGAGCCTGACGATTGATGAACGACAAATTCACCTATACCGATCCTGCGACGGGATATGTTATTACACAATACACCAAAGGCGATATCCGCAACGCCAAGCTGTATTTTACGACGGAAAACTTTGCCAAGGACGACCAATCCTTTTTCTTTCGCAGATATCTAAGCAACTTGAGCGACCACTCTATGGCCGACAGCGACCTGTACCGCTGCGATGTGGCAAGCGGCGAGTATTACAAGGTGCTGGACAGCCGTTATAAGGGCTTTGCCATGAGCCGCGAGGGCAATTACGGCGTGGTAAGCGATGCAAGCCGCATCTATCGTCTGGATCTGGATGATGAAAAGCTGACGGAGATCGGTGCGTTCCCCGAGGTGGAAAAGGGCGCATCCAAGATTGGCGGCAAGGTGACAGGGCACCTGACGGTTTCCAAAAGCGGGCTGGTGGTGTACTCCTACTGGCAGCTGAACAAGATATTCGCACTGGTTGTGCTCGATCCGCGCACCGGAAAAAGCGAGATCGTCCACCGATCCGATTATCACCTGGGGCACACCCAGGTTTGTCCGGGCGATGACAACACCATCTTCTATATTCACGAAACGGGCGGCGACGCGCTGCAGCGCACGTGGATGTTCGATATCGCACACGGCACTACTCGTCCGTATTACGTGGAACAGGAGGACGAATGGATTACCCATGAGGTGTGGACAGCGGACGGCGAAAGCATGCTGTTTATGAAATATCCACATTTCATCATGAAGGGATCTAAGGACGGGCACAGCTTTTCCGCGATTACCGAAACCGACAAGCAATTTCTGCATCCCGGCATTTCCCGGGATCAGCGCTTTGTGTGCACCGACCGCGTGGTGTTTACCAGGGAAAACGAGCAGGGCTATGCACCGGGCGTATGGCTGATTGATCCGGTCACAGGAGCACAGCATGAGCTTGCCCGCACGGGCTACTGCAAAACCGGCGAGGATCATCCGCACCCGTCCTTCAACCGTGCCGGAAACCTGCTGTACTTTTCCAAACCGGATGTGGAAACGGGTGTTGCGCAGGTCGCGATGATCGATCTTACCCAGGTGGATCTATACCGCGCGAAAGCAGAGGAAACAAAAGCATGAGCAAGCCGCTGTACCATGGCGTATGCTGGTATCCCGAGCTGTGGGAGGAGAATGTGTGGCGCGAAGACATCGCGGCCATGCAGGCACTCGGCATCAACCTGGTGCGTATGGGCGACTTTATCTGGAGCACGGTGGAGCCGCAGCAGGGACAGTTTGACTTCAGCCTGCTCAAGCGCGCGGCGGATGCGCTGCATGCGGCGGGAATCGATTTCATTCTCACCACAGGCACGGCGGCGCCGCCCGTGTGGTTTACCCACGACCATCCCGAACGCTGCCATCACGATGAACGCGGCCCGATGAGCCATGGCTCGCGCCTGCATGCGTGCATCAACAATCCACAGCTTCATGCGGTGATCCGACGGATGCTTACGCAATATGCGCAGACGCTTGGGCATCATCCGGGGCTGATTATGTGGCAGGTGGACAACGAGATCAAATCGCATGTCGGGGATTGCCTGTGCGAAACCTGCAAGCAGCAATGGCACCAATGGCTGCAAGCGCGGTACGGTGATATCCAAGCCTTAAACGAGGCATGGATGACGGGCATATTTTCGCAGACCTATCAGGCCTTCGAACAGGTTCCTCAGCCTTTGCCGACGCCCTTTGTGCACAATCCTTCGCTGCTGACCGCATATCACCGCTTTACCATGGACAGCGCAACGGCGTATGCGGCCATGCAGGCGGAGATCCTTCACAAGTATTCCGACGCGCCCGTGACCACCAACGGCAATATCGGCTTTCATCTGGATCACAGCAAGCTGTTTCAGGCGCTGGATGCCGTTGCGTTTGATACCTACGCTTCGCAGGAAAACCACGCGATTTTTCTGATGAACCATGATCTCTGGCGCAGCATCAAGCCGGGGCAAAAGCACTGGCTGCTGGAAACCACCTGCCTGCATACGGGCCATTCCAACAACATTGCGTGCCCGCTGCCAAAGGGATATCTGGCGGCGGAGGCCGCGGCAAGCTATGCGCTGGACGCACAAAGCTTTTGCTATTGGCACATGCGGCAGCACCGCGGCGGCTGCGAGATCGGCCATTCCGCGTTGCTGAGCGCATGGGGCGCCAAAACGGCAGGCTGGCGGGAAGTGGAACAGGCCGGTCAGGCAAAAGCTATGCTGGAGCCGCTGATTGAGCGCACAAGGCTTGTCAAGCCGCAGATTGCGCTGTTTTATTCCGATATCGCCCGCGCATACTTTGAAACGGAAAAACTGCCCTACGGCAGCTATTCGGGCTGGATTCGCCTGCTGCACAAGCAGATATTCCACGCCGGCTATCCGCGGGATGTGATTACCGAAAGCGCGGTATGGCAGGATTACCGCCTGGTATGGACGCCGTTTTTGCCGTATGTGGATGGAGAGACGCTTAATAAAGCCGAACGTTTTATGCGCGGCGGCGGTACGTGGATCTGTGGGCCGATGACGGGCTGCCGCACTGCGGAACACGGTGTGCCGACCGATTATGCGCTGGGCGAACTGGAACACCGGTTTGGATTTGCAACGCGCTATATCGCCCCGCTGCACGGCGGCATGGCCGATGTGCCAGGCTTTGAAGCCCAGCCGGAGCTTGCCATGTGGGGCTTTGCGTTTGACAGCTATGGGCTGGATACCCTGGGTTCTATCCGCGGCGGGTGCCTGGACGGCGAGGTGTTTTTGGCGGAAAAGCCGGTTGGTAAAGGCAAGCTGGTGCTGCTGGGAGCTACGCCGGTGGGGGAAAGCGGCGAAGCGCTGCTGCGGTGGATTGCACAGAAGTATATCCAGCAGGCCGGCATCACACGCAAAGCGATCCCTTCCCGGGGCGTGGAACTTGTGGAGCGCGAAAACGAGCACGGGCAGGCGATGATTGCCATTAACATGGATAAAACGCCCGGCACGGTACAGTGGCAGGCAAATACGATCACCCTGGCCCCTTATGAAACCAAAATTTTATTTGATGGGACGGCGAACGAAACACCATGAATAAAGGCATTGAAATCCGGTATCTGGAACATCGCAATACATCCAAAAGCGCTACGTGGGGCGTGCCGTGGAAGCGTGGCGAGCGTACCGCCGTGGAAAATCTGACGGCGCGTGATGCGCAGGGAAACGTGTACCCAACCCAGTCTTGCGTGCGCGCCGAGTGGCCGGACGGATCGGTTAAATGGTCGCTGCACAGCGCGGCGCTGGAAGGCTTGCGGGGAGATTGCTTTTATTTGGCATCCGGCAACGATGCATCGTTGCCGCCGCTGTGCCGGGAAACGGAAACCGGATTTGCGATTGATACAGGCTGCCTGAAAGCGCAGCTGCCGAAGTTTGGCAGCAACCTGATCGAAAGCCTTTCCATCGGCGGACGGGTGACCTGCACGGGCGCGGTGCCCACGGTACTTTTGGAGCATCGGGATAAAAATACGGCAACGGTCGAAACCTTTCTGGGGGATATCCGCAGCGCCGCGGCGGAAGAAAACGGCCCTGTGCGCTGTGTGCTGTGCTTTCAAGGCACGCACAGCAGCGATACCGGCGACAGGGCGCTGCCGTTTGTGATCCGCCTGTATTTCTATCGGGGCAGCGCGGATGTGCGTATCAGCCACACCTTTTTATTCGACCGCGATCAGCATAAGGACTTTATCAAGGGGATCGGCATCCGTTTCCTGTCGCCGATGGAAAACCAGCCCTATAACCGCCATGTGCTGTTTGCGGGCGACGGCGAGGGAGTATTTCACGAAACCCTGCAGCTGCTTACCAGCTGGCGGCCGCGGCTGAACCCGCAGATTTATCCCGATCAGCTGGCCGGCAAAGAGATTATATTTGATGAAAGAGCACCTGAATATGAAGCTGTAAAGGAAGCCCTGAAAAACATCACATTGTGGGATTCCTATGCGTTGTATCAGGATTCCAGCGAGCACTTCTGCATTTCCAAGCGGACACGCTGTGAGGAATGCACCTATATCCGCGGAGTACACGGGCATCGTGCGGGCGGGCTGCTGTACATTGCCTCGCCTAAAAAGGGCTTTGGCATCGGTATGCGCGATTTCTGGCAGAAATATCCCTCCACGCTGGCCGCGGAGCATGTATCCGCCGATACCGCGGAACTGACCGCATGGCTGTGGCCGCCGCAGGCACAGGCGGCCGATCTGCGCCATTATGATGACCATGCGCACGCTGGCGCGTATTACGAGGGCTTTGATGAAATCCGCTCCACGCCCTACGGCACGGCCAACACCAACGAGATTACGCTGTTTTCCTATACGGGCATCCCCGATACAGCGGAAATACAGCGCTGCGTGGCGTATACGCAAAAGCCGCCGGTGCTGGTTTGCACGCCGCAATACATGCACCAGGCCGGCGCCTTTGGTGTGTGGAGTCTGCCGATGGCGGACACGGCGCCGGATCTGGAAGCGACGCTGGACACAGCGCTGGACTTCTACTTAAAGGAAGTGGAAGCGCGCAAGTGGTACGGACTGTTTGACTACGGTGACTTCATGCACACCTATGACGATATCCGCCATATGTGGCGCTATGATATGGGCGGCTATGCCTGGCAGAACACCGAGCTGGTGCCCACGCTGTGGCTGTGGCTGGCATTTTTGCGCAGCGGACGGGAGGATGTGTTCTCCCTGGCGGAGGCCATGGCGCATCACTGCTCCGAGGTGGATGTGTATCACTTTGGGGAGTACAAGGGGCTGGGCTCGCGCCACAATGTGGTGCACTGGGGCTGCGCCTGCAAGGAAGCGCGTATTGCCATGGCGTTTCATCATCGGTACTTGTACTACATTACGGGCAATGAGCGGCTGGGCGACGTGTTTGACGATGTGGCCGACGCCGAATACGGTATCCAGCGGCTGGACCCGCTGCGCTTCTTCTACGACGACGGCATGAAAACGCATGCGCGCACAGGGCCGGACTGGTCGTCGCTTTGTTCTAACTGGTTTACCGCGTGGGAACGGCATCAGGATACCGTCTGCCGCGATAAATTGCTCAAAGGCATCCAAACCATTGCCAAAGCGCCGCTGCGCCTGATCTCGGGCTCCGATTTTGGGTTTGATCCGGACACGGGCGAGATGATCTATATCGGCGAAAGCGCCGCGGGCGGATCACATCTGGCAATCTGCATGGGCGCGCCCAGCGTATGGTTTGAGATTGTGCAGGCAATGGACGACCCTGAGCTGTTTATCGATATGCTGACGGAATACGGCGCGTTTTACCTGCTGTCACCAAAAGAAAAACGGGACAAGAGCGGCGGACGGGTGCAGGGCGACGGATGGGCGTTTCCGTATATGGCGGCGGCCATGTGCGCGTTCAGTGCCAGGCAGCGCGGCGATACGGCGCTGGCAAAGCGCGTATGGGGCATACTGCGGGAGGATAGCCGGCAATTCAACTTCGCGCCCAAGCAGCTTGTCAATCAGCCGTCGGCCTTTGCCACGCAGGAGCAGCCGCATATTTCGACCAACTTTGTGGCACAGTGGTGCCTTAACACCATCATGTGTCTGGACCTGATCGGCAACGATCTGTAAAACATACGAACGGAGGCAGCGGATGAAGAAACCAACATATTACCGTAAATTGCTCTTTATCATTTTGGCAACCAGCATGCTGCCGATCATCGTATTGGGGCTGTACTCCTTTTACAACAACCAAATCGCACTGCGCGAAAAGGTAAACGCCAGCAACTATTCACAGCTGCATCAAACCGTGTCCACCACTGAACGGACGCTGAAATTCATTCAGGATTACTATACGCTCACCATGCTTTATGAAAACGAGGGGATCTCCGACTGGAAGGAGACCGCAATGGCAAACGCGCAGGTGAGCGATATCCTGACACTGCAAAAGCTGCTGGCAGGCGGCGTGATTACCTACGACATCATCAAAGAGGTCAGCCTCATCAACACCAGGCAAAACTGGGCCATATCGCAAGCGGGCATCTACAGCCTGCTGGATGTCGGGGATTATGTGACCGTTATGCGCATACTGGAGGACGACCGCGCCGTATACTGGCGGTTTATCCCCATCGACGAAGAGCTGGACCAGCGCGTGATCAACGGCAATATCTTTTTGGTAATTAATCCGCGTACCGGCATGAGCGGAAGCGAAGGCATGTTTATGGTGGTATCGCTGAGCAATTACCAAATGGACAAGTTGTTTAATGCTAATCGCTCGGAGTTTGCGCTTACCGTGACCGATTCCGACGGCATTGTGATCTACGACAGCGACGGCCGATCGATTGGCCAGCGGTATTCCGATTTGGAAGAGTATGAAAACTTCGTGCTGGCACCGACCACGGAAGATGACCCTGTGATCCGCGACGGCAAGTACTACAATGTTGCAAGCTCCGACATGACGGGATTTGTGTATATCTCCCGTTACAGCAATCAGGATGTTATGGCGGCGTCCACTTTTATGTACTACCTGATTTTGCTGCTTTGCCTGTTCCTGATTTTGGTGGTGCTGGTGCTCACGATTATTGAATCCCGCCGGATGTACGCGCCGATTCAAAACGTGGTATCCCGTTTTGCCGACGGCGCAGACGGCAAAGCCGCCGATGAATTTGACCTGATTCGCTCGGGAATTACGGACCTGCAAAACGAGAATATCAGTATGCGCGAGGAGCTAAGCCAATACCTGCCGATGCTGGATGAGCTGTTTATCATGAAGCTGGCGCGCTATCAGCTAAGCCATGAACAGACCGAGGAAATGGCCAAGCAGCTGGGTGTGTTTGACCGCTGGGTATACATGTGCTTTGTCGCCATCCGTATTCGGCATAGCCGGCAGGATCTGCAGCATGATATCCGCCTGATTGCCCTCAGCAACATTGCCATGCAGGTGATTCCGCCCGAAAACCGCATGAAATACGTCATTCTCAACGGCAACTGCATCATTCTGGTTGGCAGTAAACGCACCATGCTGGAGGACTTTATGGACGATTTGCTGTCCTGGAACCAGAAAATCAGCCAGATCGCGCGTGAGAAATTCAACGACAGCATCACCATCGGCGTATCGACCGTGTTTGATGATTTTTCCGACGCACAGGGCGCCTTCCGCGAAAGCCAGAACGTGCTGCTGTACCGCGGCGTTATCAAGCAGCAGCAAACGCCGGAATCCTCCATTACCTTCTTTGACGATGTAAAGCCCGATTCGCTGGACGTGGATGAATATCCGCGTGCGCTGGTGGCGGAGCTGACCGATTCTATCTCTCATCTTAAAAAGGATACGGCCTATGCGAAACTGGATGAAGTCATCCGCTGGGTATACTCCAAAAACCTGCCGATCAATGCCTTTCAGTTTTACCTGATGCACCTGACGGTGGATTTGTTTATGGTGCTGCGGGTAGGGCACAGCATTTCGGATGTCATGAAAACCAACCGTCCGCTGATGGAAGAGCTGGCCATGATCGTCAGCCCCGACGATATGCGCAGCTTCTTTACCAAGCGGCTGGTGGATCCGATCATGGATATCCTTTCGGAAGCCGGAAGCTCGCAGGACCAGATTGCCGATCAGGTGCTTAAGATCATCGAGGAAGAATATGCCAGCGACTTGTCTATTGAAAGCTGTGCGGAACGGCTGAACTATCATCCGACCTATATCTGGCGTGTGATGCGCAACAAGCTGGGCACATCCTTCCAGGAATATTTGATCAAGTACCGCATGGACATGGCCCGCAAGTGGTTGGTTGAAACGGATATTACCGTCAATGAAATTGCGGCCCGTCTGCGCTACAACAATGCGCAGAACTTTATCCGCTCCTTTAAAAAGCTGACAGGAACGACCCCGGGCCATTACCGCGAGATCAACAGACAGTAACCTTTCCCGTGCGTAACCAGCAGCGCCGCTTACCGTCCGTATGCGGCGCTGCTTTTTATTATGCATAGCTTCAGCGATATAAATCCACCAGCAGAGCTGGTGAGAGTAAAAAGCTT
>DAOPIR010000055.1:0-15569 GCA_035399245.1 Candidatus Limiplasma sp. | reverse complement strand
CCTCATGCTATGCAACGGCGAATACCTATGCGTATACCTGGGACAGCAAAGCGATCATGATCAAAGATTCATATGGAGAGATAAAGCTGTTTGACGCTTCATCGGGCGCGCTTTTGTCCGCGATGGATTATCGGGAGGAGATAAATGCCTATGGTATATGCGACGCGGGATATATCGCGATAGGCAATCTGCACCCGCAGCGAAACCATGACCGGTGGCGGACCCCCGGGTTCAAGCACGACAGAAATCCGATTCGGATCATAAAATATAATGCGGACACCCATCAACTGGAAGGCTGTCCCATGCAGCTTGCGGGACATTATGACAGTGTTACCGATATTTGCCTGTCTCCCAACGGCGACATGGCCGCGTCAGCCGACGGGAACGGACAAATCCGTCTCTGGGATGTGGTAAGCGGCGAGCTGAAAACGGAAATGGACGGCGATCGCGATACGGTGGCCCTGATGCAATTTATCCATGGCGGCGCCGAGCTTCTGGTACTGCGGGCAAACGGCAGCGCCGCAATACTGGATACGGAATTCTATTCGGTGAAAAACCAAATGGCAGGCCTTGGCGAAATCGTGGATGCGAAGCTGTTTGGGGATGAGGCGCACTGCGTTCTGATCATGAAAACCGGCTGTATCAGAATCGTCAATCTGATGGAAACGAAAATGGCCCGTACAACGGTACAAAAGGCTATTCGATCGATTGGCATCCTGCAGGAAAGAGGATGGATTCTGGCATCGACCTATCAAAATTATATAGAACCGGAGATGGTGCCAAGCGAAACCTGCACGGTGGAAGGCGCGCTGCATTTGTTTGCCGTGCGGGATCATGCCTATATAGGGCAAAGACAGCTTTCCGGCTGCGACAATCTGGATTTTGTCTATCTGGATCCCTGCGGGCGCTTTGCCGTATCCAAGGCATGCATGACGCAGCGGACGCCCAGCGTGAAATACTGGCCGTTTGACGCCGGTTTTCTCGATCACGGCGAAGAACTGGGGGCGGAAATGTTCGCCATTGCGCAGACAACGCCTAACCTGCTGCTGGAACCGAACCGATATTGCTTTTCCTCGGATGGTCAGTATCTCTGTGCTTATGATGGATTGACTCATACGGCATCCGTATTCAAAACAAAAAACGGCAGGCTGCTGGGTCGTGTGGCATTGAAAAAGAAATGGAAGGATAGCTTTTCCGACAGACAGATCGAATTTGAGGTCACATCCGGCGGTACGGTGCTGTATGCGCTCTATCCCAGAGACGGCGTATTGGAGGTTTATCAAATTGCAAAGCAGAAGCGGCTGGCCTGCAAGCGGCTTAAAGGCTTTGCGACGGATGAATATATCGACGGCCAGGACTATCATAACAACGTGCTGCAGTTTTCCAACGATGGGAAAAAGCTCTTTTACGCGAGCTGGAAAACAGCGGTATTAATCGATGTCAGGAAAAGCAAAGCCGAGTTTCAGCTCAATCGATACGATAAAAAAGCAGAGTCGCAATATCACGATATCGACACCTTTGCTGCGATTAGCGACGACGCCCGACTGCTGGCGCTTTCGCGCGTGCTGGTTCATGGCAATCATAAGGATAACTTGATCAGAACCGATGTGTTGGAAATCTGGAACATGCGGACGGAGAAGATGATCGCGCAGTTTTATACCGGCGGCAAAACCAGCAATCTTCTCTTTGACAGCAGCGGAAAAGCGGTGACATTCGGGCTGTCAAACGGGTTTATCTGCCGGCTGCTGCTGAAAAACGATCATTGATATTATAAGATCGGAGGGCAATTGTCATGTTTGGGAAAAAGAAACGCATGCAAAATACGACGCTTATACTGCATACGATTCTGTTTGAAGATTTTGACCATCCGCGGCCCGCAATGACGCCGGAGGGGATTCGTATATTCATGGAACCAGTCGTAATGGATGTGGTAAAACAGCATTACTTCGAGGTGCTGCGGCCGCCTAAACAATGGAACTATCATTGCGATCTGAGCTATACGGCATATATGGCCAGCCAGGAGCTTGCCCATCTGGAATTCCGCGACCATGAAACCAAGGAGATTGCCAATAAAGCGAGCTATAAAATGTTCTGCTCCGCCATGAAAGACAGCTTGAAAAAGAATTTGCAAAGCAAGTTCCCCGCATATGACACCGAAAAACTTGAGGATGGCTTTGAAGAAACGAAGTACACATACGACAAAAAAAGGTGCACGATCACGGTATCAGTATTGCTGGAAAATATTATGGAACCCGACGAAGCGTATAACTGGTAACGAAAGGACGAATGGAATAGGAGGAAATAAAAATGGGATTATTTAAAAATGCGGGAACGGCCAATAACAAGCGCTCGGTAGGAAGCGTGACACTGTTTACGGTACTCAATACCGGCGCATTCGGCGGCTTTATATCGGGCATAGGCGGCGCCATATCCAGTGATGTGATCATTGAGCATATGGAAGCGATCAAAGCCTCCTATCCGGCCTTTGCCAGTGCGGTGATTGAGTACATGAGAGACTATGAAATCACAATCCAATCGGTCGATTCGCTTCCGGATGCGAATGATTCTGCGGCAATTGCCCAATATCTGCGCAAGAGGTTTTCCAATCAAACCGACCAGATCATGATGGCTACCAGAATGATGACGATGATGTATGTGATTGAATACGGAGAGCCGGATCCCGACCGGAAGCTTAGCGAGAGAATGGCAAAGGATGTACGAAACTCGATCTATGCAAAAAATCAACTGGAAGACAAGTATGAGAAATATGCCCGGGAGATTGTCCGCATCTACAAGGAAAAGCCTTCACTGGAGGACAGCGAGCCGGAGCTCCGAGCGATCGGACAGGAAATCAACAATTTTGATCAGATGTCGCTGATTGCCAAACGGGCCAGAGTGCTGTGCGCCAAGGAAGGCATCAAAGGCTTTTCCATCAGGATCCTGGAATACGCCTGGGATGGGATTGCGGGTTATTCACGCTAAGGCGTATACCGGGCTGAAGCGATCTATCGAATTTAAACAATGTGCGCTACGGGATTTCTGCATGGATCAGCATACGCGCTTGTCCAAGATCCGGTCTACCACCAGCTGGCGGAACTCCGGCGACAGGCTTTTGAAATAGGCCGAGAAGCCCGTAACGCGCACCACCAGCTCGGGAAACAGATCGGGGTTTTCATGCGCCTTGCGCAGGGTTTCGGCATCGATCACATTGAGGTTGATCAGCGTGCCGCCTCTTTGAAAATGATCTTCGATCAGGGCCATCACGGCCTCGATGCCGCCTTCATCGGCGGAAACGGAGGGCTCCATTTCCAGCTGCATCGGCGCGGTGTTGCCATAGCCCGGCTGCACCGAAATGATCGCCTGCGACATGGCACTCGCCGCGCCGTCGCTGCGGAAACCCGGGTTGGGGTTTGCTCCATGGGAGATGGGCTTTTTTGCTTTGCGGCCGTTGGGCGTTGCGCCTACCACCGCGCCGTAATCCAGCGTGTTGGCCCAGGAAAACAGCCCCGGCACCATCTGGTGCCCGTACTTGGGCGTGCGCGCGGCTTTGACGGTTTTGGTAAATATCTCCGACAGCCGCTGGGCCAGCGCGTCGGCGCGTGAGCCGCCCTTGCCGTATTTATCAATGTTCAGCATAAACCGGCGCGCTTTCTCGCCCTCGGGGCCGGCCCAGTCGGTATCCAGAAAACGCATCAGCTGGGCATAGGTGCAGCGCTTTTCCCCGATCACGCGCTGCTCGATGGCCGCCAGGCTGTCGGCCACCACGGCCAGGCCCGCACCGTCGATGCACCACAGATACTTTTCCACGCCGCCGTTTGAAACATCCAGCCCCTGCTCCACGGTGCCGTAACACATCAGGTCCAGCGGCAGCTCGGGATAATTGTGAATCTGGTTTTCATAGGTGAAGGTAAAGCCCATGGCCAGCGCTTCCACCGCCTTTTGCAGGTGGTGTGCGTACACGGCCAGAATTTCGTCAATCGTCGGCTCGCCGTGCTTTTCCACCGCTTCCTTGAGCGATAGCTCAAATACCGCGGCAAAGTTGATCTTCACACAGTCCATAATGGAATATTCCCGCCCGGGAATCGCCAGCCAGTGGCAGCCCGCGTTGGTGCGCATGCGCGCATCCTCTGCGGTAATGCCGTCGTTTTTCTGCAGGCCATCCACCAATGCGTCCGTGCCCACAAAGCGCGGATTGCCGCAATGGTCCTGAAACTGCATCTCCACCGAGCGGCGCAGAAGATCGCGGTTGATGCCCTTGCCTACGCACACGCCGACATTTGAGGGCAGCTTCAGCCGCCGCGCGGCCTCCAGCACGATGAAAGATACGGGATTGGTGGTATCGTTGCCCTGCGCGTCATAGCCGCCCAGCTGGATGTAGCTGGTATCGCGCAGCAGCATGCAGGCGACGATAAACACGGCTTCTTCCTCCGTAAGGATGCCCGCGGCAGTGTCGCGCAGGTAGTACGGCAATAGCAGCACATCCAGCCGTCCCAGCGAGCCGCTGGAATTGTAGGAGCGGGCGCCCATCTGGAACCAGAGGATGAACTGGCAGGCCTCTAAAAAGGTTTCGGGCTTTTGATGCGCCACGCGCCGGTTCATCTCGCTCATCCTCTGCAGATGTGCGGCGATCTCGGGGTCGGCCTCGGTATCGCTCATGCGCAGGGCGTGGGCTGCGTTGTGCTCAATCCAGCCCTGATAGCCCTCGATTACCATGGAAAGCCCGTTATAAAAGGGCTGCTTGTCCGCGCCGTGCAAGGCGCGGTAATGGTTTACCTTAGCCTGCAGCCCGTCCCAGCCCAAATCCAGCCCGATCTGCATATCCTGGCAAAAATGCTGCGCGGCCAGAATACCGGTGCCCAGCTTGTATGTATCTTCCGCCTCCGCGATGAAGGACAAATCCAGATCCGGATTATTGCCCTGGCGGTAGGCCAGAAAATTGCACATATAGGCCCCTGCCAGCGCGGACATGGGATCGATATACGGGGGATGATACAAAAGAAAATCGCGGAAATTCCGGCCGACACCCTCCGGCCCGTAATATCCGCCGCCGGGATGGCTGGGCGTCGGGGTGAAATCGCTGAACACGATCTCCGTTACCGGCATGCCGGAGCCGGAGATCACAGAAACCTTTTTGCGCAGAGGTTCGGGAGGCAAAATCAGGCCGGTATCGTCAGAATTCATGTAACCGATCACACGCTGTTTCTCAAGTGTGTTGTTATGCTTTTCGCGGATCAGGTGTTGCAGCCGATCGTGTAAGGTGGGCATGCTCATGGGGTACTCCTCATTTCATCGAAATGTGCAGGGAAGGCCGGTGCGCTCGGCCATGGCGGCTGCCAGCGCGTTAAGCCGCTGGCGTGGGGGCGGGGTAAGCGTGAGGGCGGCGCGCGTTTCGTTCAGACCCATCAGCTTGCCGTTCCCCAACGGATGATATCCTAAAAGTACGACGCTTTCAACCTTTGGGTTTTCCCGTATCAGCTCCGCGATGGCCCGATGGGTATCGTCGTCGTCGTTCAGGCCGGGGATAACGGGCACGCGCACCTGCACGGGGGTGTTTTCCCACCGCAGCAGCTGAAAATTGCGGCGGATGAGACTGAAACCCCGACCGGTCAGGCGTTTGTGGGCGGCGTCATCGGCATGCTTCAGGTCAAACAGGATCACATCCGCCTCCCGGGCAAGCGCTAAAAAGGTTTCGCTTTCCGCATGGCCGCAGGTATCCAGCGCGGCCGTGATATGGCGTGCGTGCAGCGCCCGCATCAGCGCCATGGCAAACCTCGGCTGGGCGCAGACTTCGCCGCCCGACAGGGTAACGCCGCCGCCTGTGCGCGCATACAGTCCCTGGTCGGGCAGAATTTCGCCCATCACCTCGTCCACCGTCACCGTGCGCCCAAGCACCGACAGCGCCCCGGACGGGCAGGCCGCGGCGCAGGAAAAGCAGCGGGCGCAGCGCGCGTCATCGCAGGTCAGGCCGCCTTCCGTCAGCACCAGCGCGCCTGTTTTGCACGCATCCGCGCAGCTTGCGCAGGCGATGCAATGCTTTGCGTCCCACGAGAGCACGGGCGCAAAAGAATAGGTTTCCGGGTTGTGGCACCACAGGCAGCGCAGCGGACAGCCTTTGAAAAACACGGTGCTGCGCACGCCCGGTCCGTCGTGCAGGGAAAACCGCTGAATGTTGGTGATGATGCCTTGTTCTGTCATGGAGTTTGTCTCAGTTTCCATTGGCGTGCTTCCTCAAGCTGTGCTTTCAGCTCTTCATAATGCGTTTCCATTGTGTCGCCGACGATAGATACGGTGGGGATGATACAGTCCTTCATCCGGCCGTCAGCCGTGGGCGAATACCAGGCCTGCTCGTGAATGCCGCCGCTGCCGCCCGGCGCGGGATACGCCAGGTACCAGCTCTGGCGTGTGTAGCGAAGCATGGCGTTTTCCAGCCCCAGCGGCTGCATGAACGTGGCAAACAGCCCGAATTCGTTCCATAAAAGGTCGTAGCCGTCCTCACCCATCAGCAGGGCGTCGGGATATTCCTCATGCATTGCCTCTGCCCAGGCTTTCAAGCCCTCGTAGGGTGAATAATCCGGACAGTTTTCCCAGCGGATGGCGCCGTCCAAAAAGATGCCGTCGAAGCCGTAGGTTTCGATCAGGCCCGAGCAGAGCTCCACCATCTTCCGGTTGAAGTCCGGATGCCCGAAATTGACCAGCCAGCCCATCTTTTCATACAGAAGGTCGCCGTTCCAGTCCACCCAGTTTTGTACTTTCGGGTCGCCCTCGGGCGATTTCAGCCGTGCGTCCATCAGGCCGTACTTGCGCAAAAAGGCTTCGTCAGCCAGGTTCGGCCCGTCCAGCATGGGGATGACACGCGCTCCCAGCGCATGCGCGGTCTGCACCAGATGCTTCAGCCCCTGCGCGCCGCCCAGTTCCGCAGCCGGCCCGTTCGGCAAGCCGTGGTAATACGGCCCCTCCCACGCCGGCAGAAACGCCAGCACATGCCTGCCGGGGATGATCTCGCAAACCTTTTGCAGGGCCTCGGCCTGCCGGGCAAAGGAGTTGAACACATGCCCTGTCCAGTGCATGCCGTGCAGGTTGACAACCACTTTCAAATCCTTGAGCCATTGCCGCTCGGGATGCTGGGCAAACGGCTTCATCCCGAAATACGTTTCCAGATCATGGAACCGGCGCCGCACTACATCCCGACGCGGCACACCGCGCCCGATTTCCCACGCGGGCAGTTCCAACAGCCGGTTGTGTGCGCGTGCGTCCTCCTGATGGGAAAGCACGAGCACGGGCTCGTTGAACTGGTGATCGTAATGCGCGGCAAATACCTTGCGGCGCACCTTCTGGTCGCGGGAAAGGGCAAAGGCCTCGGGCGCATCGCCGCAGCGCATAAAGATCAGCGGCATGGTGGCAGACCGGCCCGGCCAGGAGAGGGCCTGGGAATGCTTGTATTCGCCGACTTCGGTCACAGGCATGTTTTCACTGTCGCCGATCAGCGCTTGCACGTTCAGCCCGCGCACCAGCACCACCAGGCTGCGGCCCTGCTGTACGGCATGCTGCGCATGGCCCGTGACATGGAATATGCCGTCCTTGTCACGGATGACCGACAGGGCCATTTCTCCCTCGGCGGTTTGCTGGCCGCCCGCCCACTGCAGGCCGGAGGCATGGCAGGAAACCGCGTTTTCCTCCTGCGACAGGGTTAGCCGTGCCGCGTCGGGCGCATATATATTTTCCTGCGTCCCAAGCCGCAGCGCAAAGGACAGGCCATCCAGCGTGATCCATGTATCCTTGAAATCATAGCCCAGCGTGTTCATGCTTGTTCCTCCGCAGCTTGTTTGCGCAGAAAATCGATTTGCCTGTCGGCCGCCAGCCGCAGCTGCGTAAGCGGCAGATCCGGCTCCTGCGGCAGGCCCAGCCCGGCGCGGATTCCGGCGCGGATGGCGGGGCAGGGAACCCTATGTACCTCACACAGTGCGGCCGCACCGAAAAAGCGCTCGTTTGCCGAAAGCTTGCGGGGCAGATCACGCCCTACGCGCTGTGCGGTATCCATCAGCCTGCGATTTTGAAAGCGGCACAGCAGATCGTCTGTATAATCGGTAAGCTCGGAAAGATCTTCCCCGTAGGCGCGGCTTAAGGCGGTGCAGCTTTCCAGCATGGCAGCGCGGACTGCAGCGCGGATCTCTGCATCCTCCATCGCCTGCCAGATATATTCATAGCCCTTACGCATGCCAAGCCAGGCCGCGGCGGTGTGCCCCATGTTGAACACAAACATCTTGCGCTGGACATAGAACGGAAACGGCGCATAGGGTTTGAGATGCGGATAATCCGGTACGCCGCCCCGAAAAGCCGTCCGGTCGGCCGGAAGCTCGGTAAAGCTTTCGGCAAAGACCGCCAGCGGATGCACGGCGCGCATCGCGTCCGTCTGCACGGGGATCATGCGCCCGACCGAGGTTTCCACCAGCCCGATGTGAGTGTCCAAATACCTTTGGCAAGGTTCGTTCAGGTACGGCTGCAGCAGGGATTTCAGGTGCTTTTCCCCGTCCAGCAGGTTTTCACATATCAGCAGGTTCAGCGGCGGCGCGCTTTGTGCACAGCGCAGGGCAATGCCTTTGGCCAGCGCAAACGCCACCGTGGGAAGCGCGTTGGCGCCCACCGAAACCGCCGCGATCGCCGCGCCCGCCACAGCCTTCGCCACGGCGTCGGTATCTGCGCCGTTGACAGCGCAAACATTCCGCACGGTGAACGTTTCTTCCGCCTCGCCGGACAGCAGCACCACGGGATATTGCCGGTACTTGTTCAGCAGCGCGGTCAGCGTGGAATCGATTTCTGAAAACACAATGGGAAACCCCCACAGGGAAAACAGCTGGCCGATAAATCCGCGCCCGATATGGCCGGCGCCGATCATCAGCGCATAGGGTTCCTGCTTCGTCATCTCACACATCCTCCGGTTCGCACAGATGGCAGAGCTGGTCATACAGCCGCAGGGCTTCGGGCAGGGGCAGCACGCCTGTTGTGGCGTCCGTCAGCCGCAGCGACGCGCAAGCCGTTGCATTGCCTGCGCGCAGGGCCTGCGGCAGGGTGCCGCCCGCATGGGCTATGCACAGCACGCCCGCGCAGAATGCATCGCCCGCGCCCACCGTACCCTTGATGTAGCCGTGCGCAAGCTTGGCGCCGCGCTCGCGGTACATTTCGCCGGACGGCAGCATACCAAACGATGCCTCGGGCGTGTGAATGACCGCCCATTTTCCGACGCCCGCCCGCAGTATCGCCTGCAGTGCCGCGGCCATGTTTTCCTCCCGCAGCATCCCTTCGCCATCCCGAAGGACGACGCCGGTAATCTCCTGCGCTTCGATTTCGTTGATCACGCAATAGGTGGCATACCTAAGCGCCGGCAGGGCGGTTTCACGGAAGCGGGCGGATTTAAGGCTGACGACATCAACGCAGGTTTCCATGCCCAGCCCCCGGGCCTCGGCCAACAGCCGAGCCATGCGCGTGCCGTATTGGCCATCCGGACTGTCCAGCGTATCCAGCAGCATTACATAGCCGACGGACAGGATCTTGGCGTTTGAATGTTCCAGATCAAAATGCTCCACATCCAAAAGCCGGTTAGCTCCGCGCTGGTGAAAAAACGTGCGCTGGTGGGTTTCCTGGCTTTCGTACACATCGGTATAGCAAGCCTTGCCCGCACGCGCAATGCCGGATAAATCGGCGCTTTTGGCGCGCTGCAATGCGGCAAAGGTTTTATCGCCCAGCTCGTCCAGCCCGATAACGCCCACCGCGCGCAGGGGAATGGACGGATCGAGCTTGTACAGATCCAGCAGCACGTTGCACAAAGCGCCGCCGGTGGAGATGGCCGCCTCGCCGATATCGACGAGGGTTCCCTCCGCGGGATAGTGATCCACGACCATAATCCGGTCAATCGTGGCAACGCCGCCTACGATGATGCCGTTGCGCAGCATAGCTTACACCCTCCTTCAGCGGGTGATACCGGGATGTGTAAAAACATCGGTATCGTCATGGCTGGCAGTGGAAAACTCCGATATAATCGCGCCCTGCGGCCCTGCCTGAAACCAGTGCAGGATGTTGGGCGCAAGCGTATACTGCTGCCCGGGACGCAGTACGATTTCGTGATGCACGGTGTAATAGGCGCTGTCTGCCGGCGGTACCTTGGCCAGCTTTTGCGGTGTGCTTTCCCCCTCGACATACAGGTAAACCTCGCCACTGCGGCAGCGGAAGGTTTCCTCCTTGCCGGGGCCGCCAAAGCCGGGCGGATGCCGGTGCTCGGGGCAGGTTTGGCCGGGCAGCAGCACCAGCTCCTTGGCACAGCAGTGGTCGGTATTGACATAGGTAATCAGCTCAAGTCCGGTTACCGGCAGATCATTCAGGCCGAAATCTGCAATTTCCAAACGGTCTTCTTCAGCTTTCGTCAGCGCAATGCCTGCGGATTGAAGCATTTGCAGTGCCCGTGCTTTGGCGTATGCGCGGCTATCCATGGCTGTACCCTCCTTCCGGCGTCAGGCTTAGAAGAGGATTTCAATACTCCAGACGTTTTCATAGGTTTTACCCGCATCCAGGTGGATCAGGTTGGGATTGTCCGTAAACTCGGTGATCTCGCCATATTTGGCGGGCAGGGAGCTCCACGGCTCGATGCATACATAGGGCGCGTCGGTATGGGGCATGTGCCAGAAGCCCAGATACGGCATCTGCGGGCAGGTGACGTGTACCCCGCGCTGTCCTTTGGGCGACAGAAGCGTAACGCCTTTGGCCGCGCCGTACAGTACGATGGCATCGTTGTCAAACAGCTCGTGCTTAAGCGGCAGCGTATCCCCGCCGCGCAGCGGATAGGCCGGCTTTTCACCGGTTACAAAGCAATCCGGCGTGAAAAGCACCTGCTCCGGAGCGCAGGGCTCGTCAAACCGCAGCACATAGTCGTCGAAGGCTAGTCCGTTGTCCAGCGGCACGTTGAAGCCCGGGTGCCCGCCCAGCCCGAAAGCCATGGGGGTCTTGCCCGTGTTTTTTACGCTGTAGGTGATATTCAGCTGATTTCCCTCCAGCGCGTAACGCACACGGAACACAAACGGCCAGGGATACAAGGCAAGGGTAAGCTTGCTGCTTTGCAGCTCCATGGTGATGCTGTCGTTTTGCACCTGCACGGGCGTAAACGCCATGCTGCCCGCAAAGCCGTGGATGGGCAGGCGGTAGGGCTGGCCATCCACGGTGTAGCGGCCCTCAAACAGCCGCGCCACGTACGGAAAGATCGTGGGCGAGCGACCCGCCCACACAGCGGGATCTCCCTGCCAGAGATATTCTGTGTCTGCGCGGATGGACCACAGCTCCGCACCCGTTTCGTTGATCGTTACGATCAGTTTATCATTTGCAATCGTCCTGAGCATCTGCGTTACCTCCTGATCACCATGTAATCTTTATACTCGTCAGCGAGTGCGGGTTAAGCTCCGCGGCCGCCCTGCCGTTCCGTATGGGCAGGGCTGCCAGCGGATTTTCCAGAATGTCCGTCATCTCGGCCTTAGCGGCCGGCGCAAGGGTTACGGCCTTTGCCGAGCCGCTGCCCGACGCCATGCGCACCAGCAGGCCGCTGCCGTCGGCGGCGGGCTTCACCGCCGTCACGCGCACGTCGCCGCCGACCGACAGCAGGCTGCCCTGCGGCGGCAGGCTGCCCGCATGCACGGGCGTGGAGCGCACATAGAGCGGATGGGCAAACCCGAACGCGCGGCTGTGCAGCGTGTTTTCATCGAAATCGGGCACGGCGCACAGGCCGATCTCCATGGTATGCACGCCGTATTCGGGCAGCTTATCCGGCGAATGAGAGGAGCGGATCAGCGAAACGCTGAGCGTGCTTTCCACGGCGCGGTAGCCGTATTTGCTGTCGGTGGTCAGCATCAGCCCGCCGCCGTCCGAAACCGGCGCGGCATAGGCAAGCGCGGGGATATCGTGATCGGCTTCCTGGCGATCCACGGCGCACACGGCCGCGCCGCAGCGGATGCAATCGGCCGGACAGGCATAGGGCACGGTAAACTGCAGCTGGGGTACGGGCACGTTATCGGCGCTTTCCTCGCGCCAGTCAAGCTCTGTGGAGAAGCGCAGCATTTCGCCCGCGAGCGTAACGCGCACGCTGAGCGTCGAGCGGCCGAACGACAGCTCATACCGGAACCACGCAAACTGCGCGTCCGTGTGCAGCTCCTTCAGGTGTACGAAGTTCTCCTCCTGCACGTTTTGGATCGCGCCGTAGCGGCCGATATCCCACGCGGTGAAGAAGCCGACGTTTTCCTCCTGAATCAGGCGGAAGCCCGTCGGCGCGGAGAGCAGCTCCCTGCCCGTCCGCTTATCGGCAAAGGAAAGCAGCGTCAGGGTGCGCCGGTCAAACTCGGCGCGCACGAGCGCGTTTTCCAGCACCGGATTCATTTTCCCCAGATGCTGCACGCGCGTGTTTTCCTGATAGGGCGCGGGGCGCGGCTGCCTTGCCCGCGCCACATACACCGTGGCATAGCCCATGGGCGGCACCTCCGCCGCAAAGGCGACGGTGGCATACCGGTGCGCCCAGTACCGCTGATCGGACTCCAGCACATCAAAGGGCAGCTCCGTAAGATCGGCGGAATAGACCGAGGTTTCCAGAAGCGGAAGCTCCCAGTCCCAAAGCGTCAGCTGCACGCGCTCCCTGCGGGAAACCTGCGTGGTATTGAATACCACGAACGCGCGCACATCGCCCGCTCCCAGCGAAATATCGCTGATATTGGCATGCCGTGTAAAGCCGCTGCATTCCAGCTTCGCGCCCCGCACCACGCCGTGGCCCGCGCCCGCGCCCTGCGCAAGGCTCTCCCTCGCGCCGTCGGGCTGCCCCAGCGCGGTGGTATCCACTTGCGCCGCCAGCGCGTGCGCCGTGCGGTTCATGCCGCCGGTCAAAATGCTGTCGGTTTCCTGGAACAGGCCCAGCGCATACTCGCGCGTATCGCGCACGCCCGAGCCTGGTAAAATATCGTGAAAATGGCTGAACAGCACGTTTTGCCACGCCTTTTCAAAATCCGGAGCGGGGCTTGGCGCGCAGCCTGCCAGCAGCGCCATCGAATACAGGGCCTCGGCGTCGTACAGGTGATCCTCGCCCAGGCGGTTGGCCCGCTTGATGTGCGACTGGGAGGTGTAGCAGCCCGTAAACACAAAGTTCAGCTCGCGCTCGACCACGGGATACGCGTCCTTATTGCTTTCGATGGATTGGAAATATTTATCGATGCGCCCGAAACGGATCTCCGGCAGCAGCGGCCATGCCTGCATATCCAAAATCCGTTCGATATCCCGCCGTGTGGGCCCGCCGCCGTGGTCGCCCACGCCGTATACCTTGAGCGCGGAGGACACATGATTGCGCTTGGCAAAGGCGGGCAGGAACGCGGCCATGCCGTATTCGATGCGGTTGTTGTACCAGTTGGGTTCGCGGTACACCAGCGTCTGGGCGCCCGACGGCGCGCGCCAGCGGTACACTTCCTCGCTTTCGTTGCCACGGCAGTGATACATATATTTCACTCCCGCGTGGCTTAGCACCTCGGGCACGCCCTGCGGGTGGCCGAAGGTATCCGGCTCAAAATCCAGCTGCAGGGAAGCCGGCGGAATTTCCAGAAGGCGGGAGAGGTACCCCTTGGTATACAGCAGGTGCCGCGCCATGGACTCGGTGGAAATCATGTTCTTGTCCGGCTCCACCCAGTGCGTGGCGGCCACCTCCCAGCGGCCCTCGTGCACGCGCCGTTTGATGGGCTCCAGCAGCGACGGGGCGAATTTTTCAATGATCTGGTAGGTGGAGGCCTGCGACTGGGTGAAGGTAAACGCCGGATACTCGTCCATCAGGTCGAGCATCGTCTGAAAGGTATCGATCACCACGCCCACGGTTTCGGGCATCGACCACATCCAGTTCATATCGATATGCGCGTGCGCCGCGCAGCAAAGCGACAGGGCTTTGGCCTGTTTGCCGAAAGCCTTGAGCGCTTCCTCCTCCTCCAGCGCCGCCTGCTTGGAAATTGCGCCGGCTTCGGCCAGCCGCGCTTCCAGCCGTGCAAGCGAAGCGCCCAGCGCCTCGTTTTCGCCGGTCAGGCCCGCAAGATACGTCAGCTCGCTTACGATGCGCTCCGCCCAGTATTGGCCTTCGGTTTGCTTCTTCAGTTGCTCCAAGCGTTTTTGCATGATGAAAACTCCTTCAACTAAATGATCTCCATATCATCGACGGACGGCAGCGGCGCAAGCGCGGGCATCGGGCTGTTCTGATACCAGAAGGCGACGGAAGCGATATCATCCTGCTGGAGCAGGTAGCGGCCGCCGGAACGCCAGCCCAGCGCCTGGATGGTTACGCGCAGATCCTGATGAAAGCACACCGGATCGGTCAGGTGAAACCGGTACAGGCCAAAGCGCGTCTGCGACTGGTACAGCCCGTCGGGCCGCACCACCTGGCACAGTCCGGAATAGGGCGTGGAGAACTCTTCATACGCATGGGTCTTCGTATTTTCAAAGTTGTACGCGCCGCCGAAATAATCCTCCGTGCCGGTACCGCAGATGGTGGGAAACTCCACGTCCCCGTCGATGAAAAACTTGATCTCTCCTTCGCCCCACCAGCCGCAGCTGTTCACGCCCCAGGCCATATAGGTGCCCGCGTAATGGCCGTGGCCGGTAACGCCGTCCAAAAGGGTATATACTTCCTTGTAGGGCAGCGGGTTTTGCCGGCGGAACTGCGCGCAGAAATACAGCGCGTCCTCCGGCAGCGTGTGGAGCGAATAGTTGATCTGATAGTACAGGATGCAGCGCTCCCCGCCGCGGTTTTCAAACGTGACGCGGGCGCGCCGCCGGAACGGCATCGGCCAATAACTGTTGAACCCGTTGTGCGGGTTAACACACACGGGCAGCGACCGCACGGGCGAATATTCGTTCCAGCCGGAGCAGAAAAAATCACCCACAGGGCACTCCACAGCGGGGATCTGCGCCCCGTCCCAGTAAAACCGCAGGATGCCGTTGCGCCACGGACGGCTGCAGGTGAGCCAGATCTGGTCGATAGAGCCTTCGCCATCCACATCCATCAGCACCGCCGTTTCCCCGGCGGGGATCCGCACATAGGGGTTCACCTTCCATCCGCGGCCCAGATCGCGCGCCGCATGGCCGGATACGCCGTCAGCCAGCTCGGCCATGCCGCCCATGCCCTTGCCGCCGGTCGGGTTTTCCGCGCATACCGAAAAGCTGCGCGCATCGCGGCCTATCGCAATGCCGCCCAGAGGGTTGGAAAACAGATCGCTGTTCATTTTCATGGCCTCCGTTTCATTAGCAGGTCAACATCAGGTATGCTGTGCTCTTTGTCTGTGTAGCTGCAGTATAGCACAGGCCGAAAGGGAAAGGGAGCTTGGGATAAGAATCTGTTGACGATCATCAAAATGTTGTCTTTCCTGCCCGAGCGTGTACTGATAGAATAAAATACAGTAAAAGCAGCATACATAGGAGGGAATGCACATGATTGCCAGACAGGGCATTGAGCAGACCAAAAGCAAGCTTCGGCGCTTTTTGGATATCTTGGAATCGCGCCTGTTCAGCACAGCGGCGCG
>DAOPIR010000054.1:0-15975 GCA_035399245.1 Candidatus Limiplasma sp. | reverse complement strand
CAGGTCGATCGTCGTCAGCGGGGGATTGGTATAGGAAGCAAAAAACTGGTTATCGCACCCGACAACCGCCATATCATCCGGCACGCGGATGCCCATATCGGACAGCTGCCGCAGAATACCCATCGCAACCAGATCATTGATGGCGATCACGGCGGTCGGCTTGGCCTGCCCGTCAAACTCGGCAAGCAGCTTCTGGATGCCGATCACACCGTCCTCCAGCGAGTAGCCGGATTCCAGCTGTACACAGATGTTTTCTTCCAGCCCCAGCGCGCACATCTCATCCCGATATCCCTGCTCGCGCTTGGAGGAACCGCGCTTTTGCTGCTTGCCGCCCAAAAACGCAATCCGCTTGTGCCCCAGTGCGTGCAGATGGCGCACGGTGATCTGCGCGCTTTCGTACATATCGCCGGAGATGTACACGCAGGGGAAATTATCGATCGGATCGCCGATTAGAACGATCGGCATATAGTTGCGCAAATGGTTGAGCACAAACAGCCGGTCCTTCTCCTTGTCATCCTCCACAATGCCGCCGGCCAGGATTACACCGTCCGGGCGGCGCTCAATTAACTGGTCCAGAAAGGTCTGATAGCCGCTGCTGCTGTCCGGTATTTTGCTGAGGATGATGGAATAGCCGTTGGCCCGGGCTTCGTCTGCGGCGGCGGAGAAAAGTTCGCTGTAAAAGGGATGCGATATTTCGGGCAGACCGATGCTGATCAGCCGGGAGCGCCCCTGATTAAGCCCTCTGGCGGCGACGCTGGGTTTGTAATTATATTTTTGCACAACTTCCAACACTTTTCGCTGCTTGGCTGAATTCAGGTTTGGGGTATCGCTCAGCGCGCGGGAAACCGTCGCGATCGATACGCCTGCTTCGTTTGCAATATCAAAGATATTAATTCTGCTGTTTCGCATGCTGTTCCTCAGTTCTTCTTTTTGATAAAATGATGATCATCGGATCTTTTGCAAACAGGTGTTGGGTGACTGTTTGCCAACGCAATAAATCTGCATTACCTACTATTTTACTATTGAATGGCCGGAAACGCAAGTTTATGAAAACGTATTGCAAAATTATCAAAATATCGTGAAAATACATTGATATTATGATAATAATTCTGCGAAAGCAACAAATAGGAAATGTACAAAATGGCCTGATAGCTACCTTCACGTATAGTGATATTGTTCAGCAATGGAAAAGCGCCTATATATAGTTGCCAAAATTGATAGGAAAGGGGTTGACAAACAATTTTGAATACGGTATATTGAATACAGAGAAAACGTTTACAAAATACGAGGTGATCGGCTTGGCGAGGACATACTTAAATAATCGTACAACCGTGGCGGATCCATTACCGGCCAACATTAACAAACCAACCCTGGGCAAGAAGCTGCGGCGCAATAAAACGCTGATTTTTATGTGCCTTCCGGCCATATTGTTTTTTATCGCATTTTCATATGTACCCATGCCGTACAGCTATATCGCGTTTACGAAGTTCAACTATATCAAGGGCATCTTCGGTAGCCCGTTCGTAGGGTTCAAGAACTTTGCGTTCCTGTTCCGCTCGGGCCAGCTGCTGCTGCTGCTGCGCAATACGGTTTTATATAATCTGGCCTTTATTCTTCTGGGCAACTTCTTGCAGATTACCTTTGCAATCCTGCTCAACGAGGTGCAGTCCAAAGCATTTAAAAAGACTACGCAATCCATGATGTTCCTTCCGTACTTCATTTCGCCCGTGCTGGTCAGCCTGCTGGTGTATAACATGATCAACTATGATTACGGCTTTTTATCGGCGTTGATCCGTTCATGGGGCGGCACGATGCCTAAGCTGTATTCCACGGCAAGCGCGTGGCCGTTTATCATTATACTGGTCAACCTGTGGCAGACAACCGGATACGGCACCGTGATCTACTTCGCCGCGATCACCAGCATTGACGAATCCATGCTCGAAGCCGCCAGGGTAGACGGCGCCAACGGGTTCCAGCGTATCCGCTTCATCTTGCTTCCCTGCCTGAAACCGACGGTGATCATCCTGCTGCTGTTTGCCATGGGAGGTATCATACGCGGCAACTTTGGTTTGTTCTACAATCTGGTCGGCAATAACTCCGTGCTCTTTAACACGACGGATATCATAGAAACCTATGTATATCGCGCGCTGATGAATAACTTCAACTTCTCGCAGGGCAGCGCAGTCGGCTTATTCCAGTCGGTGGTTGGGTTTGGCATCGTTATGGTTGCAAACACGGTTGTGCGCCATATTGAGCCGGACTACTCGCTGTTTTAGAAGGAGAAGAGAAAATGGCAAAGAAAGAGCATGTAGAAAACTTCAGGCACCTGAAGCTGGACTGGTCGGATCGAGCCATCCGCGGATTTACATATGTATTTGTTACCCTGTTTGCTGTCGCCTGCATCATTCCGTTTTGGCTGATTATTTCCTCCTCGTTTTCCAGCGAGTCTGCCATTCGCCGCACGGGATTTGCGCTGTGGCCGCGGGAATTTTCCCTGCGTTCCTATCAGCTGATCCTGCAAAGTCCCGATCTGCTGATCGGCTCCTACATCGTTACAATTCTGATGACGGTGATCGGCACGGCAGTAGGATTGTTTGTAATCTCTATGACGGGTTATGCCCTGCAGCGTAAAGATTTCTTCATCAGAAACAAGATTTCGTTCTTCATCTATTTCACCTCGCTGTTTACGGCAGGCCTGGTACCGTTTTACTACGTCATTGTCAAGATATACGGCCTGAAGGATAACTACTTGGCCGTGCTGCTCCCGCTGCTGATGAACCCGTGGCTGATCATCCTGATGAAGAACTTCGTCAAGGCGATCCCGCACGAGATTACAGAGTCCGGCAAGATCGACGGCGCCGGCGACTTTACCATCTTCTATAAGCTGATTATGCCGTCCATGACACCGGCGCTGGCGACGATCGGATTGTTTATCGCGCTGGGGTATTGGAACGAATGGTATTTCTCTTCTTTGTTCCTGACAACCATTGTCAAATACAGACCGCTGCAATATCACCTGTATAACATCATCAATACCGTCGCTTCTCTTAAAAACTCGGTTGCTTCCAGTAATGTGGTTATTGAAGACCTGCCGACTGAAACGCTGAAAATGGCGACCGCTGTGCTTGCCACAGGCCCGATCATCTTTGTGTATCCCTTTGTGCAAAAGTATTTCGTGGCCGGCTTAACCGTAGGCTCCGTGAAAGGCTGACTCCCGTTTGGATTTTTGTGCTGCGATCAAAGCACATAATCATAGATTAAAAGGAGGATATCTACATGAAGAAACTCGTATCGTTACTCGTAGTTCTGGCGATGCTGCTGAGCGTTCTGCCCGCAGCATTGGCCGAAGATGCAACCACAGATTATTCTGAGTGGTTCCCGGGCGTTGACACCAGTGAGCACGTTGTGCTGACAATGCTGGTAACGGGCAACGTTCCCACCAACAAGACCGACGAAGTGCTGGCAGTGTTCAACGAGAAGCTGACCGAAGCCATCAATGCCGAAATCCAGATCCAATGGATTGAGTGGGCTGATTGGCAGACGAAGTATCAGCTTGCATTGGCCATGCAGGACGGCTCCATCGATTTGGTCGGCACCGCGACCGACTGGCTGTATGCCTGGGACAACGCCCGCAACGGCGGATTTCTGGCTCTGAGTGATGAAATGCTGCAGACCTATGCACCCAAGACCTATGCTTCCGTTTCGCAGGAGCACTGGGATATGTGCAAATACAACGGCGAGATCTACTTCTGCCCCGAAGACAATTACGCGCAGTGGACCAACCACGGCTTTATGTACCGCGGCGACTGGGCAACCGCAGCTGGCATTGAAGATGGCGATATCAACAGCTGGGAAGACCTGGGCGTGTACTTCCAGTACATCAAGGATACCTATCCCGATGTCATCCCGTGGGATGCCGACGGCAGCGGTTCCTCGTATTCTCCGCAGGTGGCGGGCGGCTACTTGACCGACAAATTGGGCCTGATTGGCCTCGAAGGCCTGTCTGTGTCTCTGTTCTACGGCACCAAGGATGATCCTTACACGTTGTCGCGTGCCTTTATCGAAGGCGACACGCTGGTGGATTTCGCCAAGCAGATGAAAGCTTGGGCCGATGCAGGCTACTGGCGCGAAGACGTGCTCAACTACTCCGGCGACGTAACCGACGAGCTTGAAGAAGGCCTGACCGGCGCGCATCAGCACCATACGCAGACCTGGCGCTCCGAGCGTGTGACCATGGAAAAAGAGCAGCCCGGCAGCGATCTGCGGTTCTTCTGGTTTGGTGAAGAATCCGACGCGCTGGTTGCGCTTAACATCACCCACGGCGCAATGGCAGTTGCCGGCCAGAGCAAGAACCCCGAGCGCGCTCTGATGGCTTATGACCTCATCCGCAACGACGAAACCTTCTATCGCCTCTTCAACTACGGCATCGAAGGCGAACAGTACATCATCCAGGACGGCTATCTGGCTCGCCCCGACGGCTATGACAGCACTTTGGACGGCGTAAGCTTCGACTATTGGTGGGGCCGCAACGACGATCTGGAGATCAGAAGCTCTGAGGTTGACTGGACTGCATACGATGCCCTGTGCACCGAAGAATATGACCCGGTTAAGATCGATTACCCCTATGGCAAGCTTGTGTTCGACACTGATTCGATCTCGGTTGAGATGGATAACATCTCCAATGTCTACAACACCTACATGCCCGTCATTACCTTCGGTAAGGACGACGATCCCGAAGCGTATGTGGCAGAGTTCCGTCAGGCGTTGATCGACGCCGGCATCGAAGACGTGATGGCTGAAGTACAACGCCAGATCGATGCAGTGTACGGCGACTAAGAATCGTTAAGAACAACCAATTTAAGGGGCTCGCGAAATTGCTTGCGAGCCCCGCTTCACACAAAGGAGCAAAGCACATGAGAAAATTGATCCAACTCAACCAGAACTGGCGGTTTCATCTGGGCGAAAAGGAATACGGCGGATATAAGGGCTGCGACGACCATGCCTGGCAAACGGTTACCCTGCCGCATGATTGGTCTGTCTCCCTGCCATTTGATGAAAGCTGCTCAAGCGGCACGGGATACCTTCCGGGTGGCATCGGTTGGTATCGCAAGCGGTTTACGCTTTCAGACCTCGGAGAGCAAAAGGTATTCGTTACCTTCGGCGGCGTATACCAGCATGCGAGGGTGTGGATCAATTCCAATTATTTGGGCATACGCGCGTATGGCTATTCCTCGTTCACCTACGATATCACGGAGTTTGTGAAGGACGGAGAAAATGTGCTTGCCGTGCGCTGTGAGCATATAGAGCTTGCGGATTCGCGCTGGTTTACCGGCAACGGAATCTATCGTGACGTTACCCTGACGCTGTGTCCGCCCGCACATTTGCTGCCCGACGATGTATTTGCCTATACCGAGACGGCAGATTCTGCACACGCTGTGATCCGTGCAGCCGCCAAAACCGCGGGTGGCGCGACCGCATCGTTTGTACTGCTGGATGCGGACGGAAAAACCGTGGCGCAGGGTGATACACAGCTGCAGGTACCATCGCCCAGGCTCTGGTCGCCCGAAACGCCGTATCTGTACACGCTGGTCGCGAATGGGTATAAAGACGGGGAGGTGTGCGACAGCATCTCAATTCCCTTCGGCATCCGTACATTCCGTTTCGACGCCGATAAGGGATTTTTCCTAAACGGTGTCAACCGGAAGCTTAAGGGCGTTTGCCTGCACCACGATGCGGGTGTGCTGGGCGCCGCCGTGCCCAAGGAAGTGTGGAAGCGCCGCCTGCTGAAGCTGAAGGAAACAGGCGCAAACGCGATCCGCTGCAGCCACAATCCGCCGGACCCCCATCTGCTGGACCTGTGCGACGAGTTGGGCTTTCTGGCGATTGATGAGGCCTTTGACGAATGGGAAGGCTGCAAGAACAAGTGGTGGCACGGCCATAATGTTTACCCGCCGAAACTGCATGGATATTCCGATGATTTTCCGCAGTGGCACCGCCAGGATCTGGCCGATTTGGTGCGCAGGGACCGCAACCATCCCAGCGTCATTCTGTGGTCGATCGGCAATGAAATCGATTATCCCAACGATCCCTATGTGCATCCGCTGTTTGAGCTGGCCCGCGGCAATAATGATAAGGATAAGCCGCAGCAGGAGCTGCTGTACAATCCTGACAAACCCAACGTGGAGCGGCTGACGACCGTGGCCAAAGAGCTGGTTGCGATTGTTAAAGAATACGATTCCTCCCGCCCGGTCGGTGCAGCGCTGGCCATGCCGGAGATCAGCAACATTATCGGTTATGCACAGGCGTTGGATGTAGCCGGATATAATTATAAGGAAGAACTTTATCAGGACGACCATAAAAAATATCCCGGCCAGGTTATTCTGGGCACCGAAAACCGGCATGAACCGGAAAATTGGCTGGCTGTCAAGCATAATCCGTTCATCAGCGGGCAGTTTATCTGGACGGGCGTTGATTTTCTGGGCGAAGCGCTTGGATGGCCGTACCGTGTGGCACAGCCGGGCCTGCTAAATACCGCGGGCTACGAAAAACCGCTGTTTGCGCTGCGCAAGGCGCTATGGTCCGATGCGCTGACGGCGAAGCTGACCATCCGTAAATCGGAGGAATTCTGGAATGCGGAGCCTTTCTGGGCCGGTACGCCGGGCGAGGAGAAGAATGTCGTTGTCTTTACCAACGGAGACAGCGCCGCGTTATCGCTGAACGGGAAATTGATCGGGACCAAACCGGTGGATGAAACCTGCGCGGTGGAGTTCAGAATCCCGTATCAGAGCGGAACGCTGTCGGTGGTCTGCAAACGGGGAGAAGAGACCGCCGAGGATCGAATGGTAACATCAGGCAAGGCAAGCGCACTGGAAGCGGTGAACTGCTCGGAAGCGGGGGACACCATGCAGCAGATCGAGGTTTGCCTGAAGGATGCGCAGGGCTTGCTTGCCGCCACGGATGATCAGCCGCTGACCTGCTGCGTTGTGGGTGATGGCGAACTGATGGGCATCGAAAACGGCTGTGGGTATGACCTGACCAGCTATGCCAGCCCAACCAGGCCGACATATCAAGGCCGTGCGATTGTTTACGTGCGGAAAACCGGCAGAATGGAGCTGCATATATCCGTTCCGAATCTGCCTCCTGTCATTATCACAGCGGAATAACAGCCGGCGTACGGTAAAGGAGAACCATGAAAGCACTTCGCATTACACAGGATATTTTGGCAAACGCGGATATAATGGCAGCGCAGGATGGCTGTGCAACACTACATATTCCCCAAGCAGGCGGCGGGCTGGATATCACCGAAATCACCAGGCACACAGAGCGCTACCTGGTGTTTGATCTGGAATGTCTGGAGGATCACAGCCTGAGCGTGAATATGAACGTATATCAGCATACGGGAGATGATGTACCTGCGTTTTTCATACGGTTTGGCATTTTACCAAAGCTCTGTGCCAAAATATGCCTCGACTTGCAATGCATGGACGGGCATATCCTCTTTCCCGAGTCCAATCCCGGACAGCTGAAGGTGGTTTGCCACGGCCGGCGTGTGGAGCGCTCCGCCATGGAAAAAATCACGCTGGTTATCCCGCCTTGCTTTCATGATGTCAATATTTTATTGTCCGATTTGACACTTACCGACGAGTTTCCGCAGTATTTCCCGGTGCCTGATGAAAAGCGGATCGACGAGATGGGGCAGGCAAAGAACCGGCAATGGCCGGGAAAAGTGGAATCTATTGCGCAAATGCGCAGCAAGCTGCACACGGCGCTTTCGCTTCCCGATGCCTATGCGGTCCGCGATTGGGATATTTTTGGCGGGCTTGCGGAAAAACCGCTGCAAAACGGAACCGGATACTTTACCAAGGCGCGGACCAATGGACGCTGGACGCTGGTGGATCCGCTGGGAAACCCGTTTTTCAGCATGGGTCCGGACGGCGTGGTTGCGCGCGCGGATTGCCGGGTGGACAGCACGAAAATGATGATGGATTGGCTGCCACCGGAAGAAGATCCCGTATACGCAACGATGTATACGCATAGCCTGTGGCCGCGCAGGAAAACAGAATACCAAAGAAAATGCACGCTGTTTTCCTTTCCGCAGGCTAACCTGTACCGCGCTTTCGGAGAGAACTGGCACAGCACATGGCAGCAGCTGATGTGCCGGCAGCTGAAGCAAAACGGCCTTAACACCCTGGGCAACTGGAGTGACCCCCAGATACTCGGCAAGGTAAACCTGCCGTATGTAACCATCCTGCCGGAGTTTCCGGATACCAAGGTGCATATTTTCCGTGATTTTCCCGATGTGTTCAGTAAGGAGTATCGGGAAGATGCCAAGCGCTGCGCACAGGTACTTGGCCGGCAGGCGCAGGACCCGCTGATGATCGGCTATTTTCTGCGCAACGAACCCCAATGGGCTTTCGTGGACGGTCTGATTATTGCCGACGAAGTGCTGTATAATCCCGCGCCGAGCGAAAGCAAACAGGTGCTGATTGCGTCGCTGAAGGAGCAGTACGGTTCTGTGCGCGAGCTGGCCAAAGCATGGCAAATGCCGCTGGAAAGCTTTGAGGACCTTCAAAAGCCGATCCAAAACGTATCCTCATACTCAGCCGAAGCGCGACGGGATTTGCGGGCGTTTTCCGTCCGGATGCTGGATGCCTACACGGGCATCCCGTCGGCGGCGTGCCGTGCGGCAGATCCCAATCACATGAACCTCGGCATGCGGTGGGCGTGGATATCCGATCCCGACTTGGTAACGGGCTGGAAGCACTTTGATGTGTTCTCCATCAATTGCTATGCGGTGGACCCGACGTCAGCGCTGGACCATGTCGTCAGCCTGGGTGTGGACTTGCCGATCCTGATCGGCGAATACCACTTCGGCGCGCTGGATGCGGGGCAGAGCGCCACGGGGCTGGAGGCAGTCGCGTCGCAGGACGACCGAGGGATTGCATATCAGTATTATACGCAGCGCGTTGCGGCGCATGCTTACGGCGTTGGCTGCCACTGGTTTCAGTGCTATAATCAATTTGAATTGGGCCGGTTTGACGGCGAAAATTATAATATCGGAATGTTTGATATCTGCTCCCTGCCTAACGAAACCCTGATGCACAGCGTTCGTGACTGCAGCGAAAGGATCTACCGTATCAAATTCGGGCTGGAAGCACCCACGGATATCAAACCGCACAGTATTCCGATGATTGCGTACTGACACACTAAAACTTAACAAGGATATAAAATTATGGATGCATACCGATACCTGATCAAAATGCGGATATTGGTTGGATTTACCTATCGCTTTGAAGTCGTTATGGTAATCTTGACGCGGCTGATTGTGATGGTGGCGTCTGTATGCCTGTGGAACAGCGCCTATGCCAATACGACGGAACTGGAGGGCCTTACGCACAGCCAGATGATCACCTATGCGGTGCTGGCAATCGTGCTAAGCAGCCTGTTCCAGACCAATGTGGAAAACGGAATCGGCACCGGAATTAACCGCGGCACCATCGCGGTGCAGTTTCTGCGCCCGATGGATGTGTTATCGCTGTACTTCTGCGAGGACATCGGGCTGATGGTAACGTCATTTCTGCTGCGCTGCGTGCCGCTGCTGCTGTGCGGCATGCTCATTTTTGGCCTGTCCGCGCCCGTGTCCGTCGGCGCGCTGCTGCTGTTTATGATAAGCATTGTGTTTTCCTATCTTATTATCTGGCTGCTTTCCGCCATTACGGCCATGATTACCTTCTGGGCTATGTTTTTAGGGCAAATGGGTGCTGTGCGTATTGTAGTGGTCAACATCCTGTCGGGCATGCTGATCCCCGTATGGTTTTTTCCGCAGGTGCTGCAGGACATCCTCCGTTTTCTGCCGTTCCAGTACACCTACCAGACGCCTCTGGGCATTTATATCGGACGGATCGGCCTGCGGGACGGGCTGTTTCAGATCGGCATTCAGTGCGTGTGGATTGTGCTGCTGTTCGGAGTTCTTCACATCATCTGGAAACGGGCACAGCGCCATGTGCTGGTGCAGGGAGGCTGAGGATGATGAAAAAGATCAAGCATTATATTGCAGTGGGTTATTGGCAGCTGAAACTGAACACCTTATGCAATCTCCAGTACTTTTCGTACACCATCGTCTGGTTTTTTATGATCGGGATCGCGATGTTTTCCACGTTCTTTGTGCTCAAAGCCATTCTGGATCGGGTAGGGCAGATCAACGGATGGAATTTCGCGCAGATTTCTTTTCTGGTCGGGCTTTCGTTCATTTCGCATGGCTTTGAGGACATGTTTTTCCTGCAAAATCGCTTTATCGAACACAATGTGCTGGAAGGCACGCTGGATCAGTATCTGATCCGTCCGCTGAACGTGTTCTTTCTGTTCAATACGGCCCATTTCAACCTGGTAGGGTTTTATGATATTCTGCCGGGCGTGATCATCCTTGTTTACGCGTGCAATCAACTGCACTTTCCTGCCACGCCGTATCATATCATTGCCATTGTCGTTATTACGGTTGCCGGCACCTTTATCCGCGCGGCGCAGCTGATCATCACAGGTTCGCTGGCGTTTTGGACGAAGAAAAGCCGCATCCTGGAGGATACCAACCTGACGCTGATGGACCGCACCTCCAGTTATCCGCTGACGATGTACCCCAAGTGGTTTCAGCTGATGTTCACCTTTTTGCTGCCGTTGGGTTTTATAACATTTTATCCCGTACGCGGCCTGCTGAACATCACGGCGGATTCTTCCCTTCCCGTCGCGCCGGATCTGCTGATCTGGGCGCCGCTGGTTGCGCTGGCATTTTTCCTGATTGCAAGAGCGGTATTCAACTATGGGCTTTCGCATAAATACGAAAGCGCCGGATCATAAAGGAGCAGTATATGGCACAGATCGAAGTGGATCACCTGTCCAAGCAGTATCAGGTTATTAAAAAGAAAAAGGGCTTTCGCGGTACCCTGCATAGCCTGATCAAACCGGAAAAGGTTATGGTGGAAGCCGTTGATGATATCTCCTTCGACATCCAAAAAGGAGAGGTTGTCGGTTATATCGGGCCCAATGGCGCAGGCAAGTCCACAACCATCAAAATGATGATCGGAATATTGAATCCCACGTCCGGAAGTGTGCATATCAACGGCATATCACCGCATGAGCACCGCAAGGAAGTGGTGCGCAATTTGGGCGTGGTGTTTGGGCAACGCACCCAGCTGTATTGGGATTTGCGGCTGGGAGAATCGTTTGAGCTGCTGAAACGGATGTACGACGTGGATAAAAAGGCGTACGAACACACCGTTGCGGAGCTTACGGAGGTCTTGCAGCTGCAGGACTTTATCGATACGCCGGTACGCCAGCTTTCGCTGGGACAAAAAATGCGCGGTGAGCTGGCCGCGGCTATGATTCATTCGCCTTCTATTTTATTCTTGGATGAGCCGACCATCGGGCTGGACCTTGATGCCAAGCAGGCGATGCGGGAGTTTATCGCAAACATCAACAGGCAGCGCAATGTAACCGTGCTGCTGACCACGCATGACCTGAGCGATGTGTCGGAACTGTGTAAACGCCTGATCGTGATCAACAAAGGCCGTGTGGTGGAGGACGGCGACCTGGGCGGCATTGTGCAGCGCATGTCGCCGTACCGCGTGATTACGCTGGAGCTGCGCAGCCCCGTTACGGAAATCCGCTGCCCAAAGGTTACGCTGGATAAGGTGGAAGGTACGAAGATATGGTGCCGCTTTGACCATCATCAATACAGCGCGTCTGAAATTATCTCCGAACTTGCGCGCGAGACGGAGATTGCCGACCTGAGCGTGCTGGATGCCGATATTGAGGACACGGTGCGGCTGATCTACCATAAAGACTGTGAATAGTGCCGCCGGTCAGGGCTGCGGCTGGTACTCCTTGGCGGTCATTTCTTCAATGTCCAGCCGGATACCGACAGTGACTGCAAGCATTTTCGGGTTGATGCCCATATCGGCCTCATGGGTATAGTGCCGGGTTACGCATTTAAGGGCGCGCAGCGTTTCCTGCTCGTCGGTTAGTATCCGGATTTTCCCGCGCCCGATAACGCTTTGGTAATAATAGGAAAACGTGCAGGCCTGTGTCCCTTGTTTCAGGCGGCAATTGGCCTCAATCTCAAAAGAAGCTTCGCCGGTTTTTGTAATCAAATCGATCTTTTTCCCCTTGGGTGCGCCATGAAAATATAGCGTATAAGCATTATTTTCCTTGACAAACCCAAAGCTCAACGGCACAATATAAGCAGCACCATCGTCGACAAACCCAAGCCTGCAGCATTCGGCATTTTGGAAGATGGTTTCGATTTTTTGGGGATCGGTTACCTGTCGGTCTTTTCTTCGCATAATCGTTCGCCTTTCTCATTTGTGTATTTACAAGCAGAACCGTGTTTCCATGATGAAAAAACGATACGGCCGTTAAAAAACTTTTACAGTACAACAACACAGCTATTGTAGCGTACTTACAGTAGTTTGCCAATCCGAAGATGCTCCACCGGCACGGATGCAGAAAAAGGAGAGATAAGATTGGATTTTAATGAAAAGCGTAAGCGGAACGTTTTCTTTGTCGCGAATATCATTCTCATGCTGACTGCCTTTTTCTTTTTGCCGTACAATATCCTGGTCGGCAACTATATACTTGGGATCTTGCAGGGCGCGTCAGGGCTCATCCTTCTGGGGTTGGATATACTGGTGATGTATAAAAGAAAATATCTTATGATGGCAAGCTGGATTTTTGTGGTGTTAACCGCCGGCTTTATCCTGTATGCCGCTGCGTTTATCGATCTTCATATTACCAATATCATTTGGATTGTGGCGCCGTACTTCCTTGCCATGTTTTTGCTGGGGTTGCACAATGGCACGATTGTCAGCGCGGTTTACGCCTATGCAATTTTGCTTTTGCTGGTATTCCGGTATGGCTCGGGGCCGGACGCGCTGCCTGTGATCAACCTGATCGATATCGGGATGGCAAATGTGTTCGCGTTTATATTTGCGGCCTATTATGAAAAGGCGCGCTCCGATAACGAGAAAGAAATGCTGCGCAAGAACCATGAAATTGAGATGATGTCCAATCACGACGGGCTGACGGGGGTGTTTAATCGCCGGTATTTTGATCTGCTGCTCAATAACGAGTTTCATCGTTCCAAGCGCGAGCAGCAGCCCCTATCGCTGGTGATCGGAGATATTGACTTTTTTAAAAATTACAACGATACGTTTGGGCATTTGCAGGGCGATACCTGCCTGGTAGAGGTGGCGGATGCCATTAACTCCGCCATCACCCGCGCTACCGATACGGTAATGCGTTACGGCGGGGAGGAATTTGCCGTTTTGCTGCCCAACACCAACGCCAAGGGCGCGAAGGTCGTGGCGGAAAGAATTCAAAAAGAAATGGCCAGCAAGGCGATCCGCCATCCCTTGTCCAGCGTGTCGGGTGTTGTGACGCTGAGCCTGGGGATAGCCGTAACGCTGCAGGAAGACGACCACGAGCCCAGCGACCTGGTCAAGCGTGCTGACAAGGCGCTGTATATGAGCAAGTCCGAGGGGCGCAACATGATAACCGTTCTATAAAAACGATCAAAATAGGGAGGCCGCAGCGATAAACTGCGGCCTTCCTTTGCGTACTGTTTTTGCTATTGGTTCAACACCCATGCGGCAATATCCGTGATCAGTATTTCGGATACCGTGCTTCCCGCCTGATAGTCCGATGTGTTGTAGGCGGGTTCGCCTTCCTGATCGCACAGCATATGGTTCATGTTCGGATACAGGTGATAGTTCGCCGTAAGCTGGTCATCCAGCGCCGTTTGCCAGGCCTCGATTCCATCCTCCGGCACAACCTGCCAGTCCTTGCTGCCTTGGGCGATAAACAGCGGCTTTTGCAGGGCAATGGCTGTCTGCGCCGTGTCCACAGACATCAGGTCCATCTGGTACCAGGCGGAAATACCGAAGAACAGCGAGTTTTGCAGCTCTTCATCCGTCATGACCGGCATTTTGCTGAGCATTGCTAGATTGGCGTCGATTGTCGCCTGGGCGGTTGCCTGATCAGCTTCGCTTAAGCTTGGAAGCAGCGCCAGATTTTGATGGTATTGTATCTCCCACAGCGCCAGCGGCGAACCCGCCAGAATGATACCGCCGGCAAAGTAATCCGCGCCAAGCGTCTGCATCACCCGCGGCACAAGCATGCCGCCCAGGCTGTGCCCCAGCAGATAAACATCGCCGATCCGGTCATCCGCCTGCAGGAGCGCCAACGCGTCGGCGGCATCAATCAAGTATTCCTCTTTAACGGTATAGTCGTTTTGCAGCAGATCCGCATGCACGTAGGTGTATTTGTCATAGCGGATACTGGCAACGCCGGCTATCGCCAGCCCTTCGGCAATATCACGGAAGATAGAGATGCCGTAGGCCGTTTCATTCATATCCGAGGCGCCGGAGCCCTGCATCATGATCACGGCAGGGAAGGGACCTTCACCGACAGGCAGGGTGAGCATGCCCTGCGTTTCATCCGCTTCGCCTGCGCGCAGGGTAATGGCTTCCGTAACAAATTTGGAGGTATCCGCCGTACTTGCCGCCGCTTTTTGCGCAACGCCGGATACCGTCAGCCCGCACAGCAGCCCCGCCGGAGTAAGCGCAACGGTGTAGGTGATATCGGCCGTTGCATGGGAACAGGTAACCTGCCCAACGGTCAGGCCGCCTTGCTCCACGGCTGATACGTCGCCTATGGCTTCAAACGTGCCGTAAACCTGCTCGATCTGCGCCCATATAGCACGCAGACCGTCGGCGGTGCCCAGCGCGTCCTGTACGTCGGCGGTGGATTGGTCAAACACCTGTTGATATTCACCATTGTATAAAAGCTCCACAATGGCGCGCGGCGCGGCGGTCAAACCCGTATCGCCGGCAAACGCCAATGCCGGCACAAGCAGCGCGATAACCAGCAAAACCGATAAAACCCGTCTCATATATGATCTTCCTTTCCATGGTCCGGCCGCCGCCCAAGCGCCCAGCCCAACGGTAAACGATGCGTTGATACGGCTTCATCCTAGCATAACCGCCATGGAATATCAATGCGTGTCATGCATGTTAACGATATCGGTATGCGGTTGACATTCCTTGATTTTCCATGGTATTCTGAAACGCCTATATACTGCTAAATATTGCATTGGAGCGATGGGAATGGAAAGTAATTTGGATCAATTGCATGCGATTGCCATGCGGATTAAAGATCTGCGGGAGATTGACGGATTGTCGGCTGCACAGGTCGCCCAAAAGGCAGGCATCGACCTTGCTGATTATGAAGCGTACGAGACCGGGGAAAGCGATTTCAGCTTTTCGCACCTTTTCAATATTGCCAAGGTCCTCGGCGTGGACATCAGCGATCTGCTGACAGGCGAAAGCCCCAAGCTGCACGGCTATATCCTCACGCGTGCCGACGAAGGACTGATTTTTAAGCGCCGTGATCAGTATGTTTATCATCACCTTGCCTATAACTTCAAGGATAAGCTGGCCGAGCCGTTTATCGTAACGGTGTCCGAGGACGGAGATAAAGAAAAGCAGGCGCACAGCCACGAAGGTCAGGAATTTGACTATGTGCTCGACGGCACGCTGAAAATCGTGCTGGGCGGGCAGGAGCTCTTTTTGCAAAAAGGCGACAGCATTTATTACGACAGCTCGCTTCCGCACGTTATGTACGCGCTGGAAGGCGAATGCCGCTTTATCGCCGTTGTCATCAAGGAAGGAGCAAAATAAGCATGAAACCGCTGTACACCGAATACTTGGACTGCCCGCTGACCTATGCAACCTATGATGATTTTAATAAACACTTTGCCATTAAACGGCCCGAAAGCTTCAATTTTGCCTTTGATGTAGCCGACCGTATCGCCAAAGAGGAACCCGACCGCCTGGCCGTGCTCTGGACGGATGAAAACGGCGCCTGCGAGCGCTATACCTTCGGCATGCTGATGGAAGAATCAAACCGCGCGGTGAACTTTTTTAC
>DAOPIR010000053.1:0-16041 GCA_035399245.1 Candidatus Limiplasma sp. | reverse complement strand
ATTCATCTTGTGCATGGATATGCTCCATCAATTGCGCCTTCGTCATGTCCAGCGGTTTCATGTAACATGCCTCCTTTGCTGTAGGGCTGTTTGTAAGCATTTGTTTAGCTGGAGGTGAAGGTTTTCTTTATTTTAGCATATTTCAGCACATATTGTATATATATTGTTTTTTACCGATTACACAGCAATGCAAATTGGATGCTTAACCAGGATTTCGTTGTTATACAAATAAGTCGCCGCGAACTTTGCAAAGTCCGCGGCGACGATGGTCTGGGTGAAAGGATTTGAACCTTCGGCCTCTTGAACCCCATTCAAGCACGCTACCAAACTGCGCCACACCCAGATATGTGTTTTAAGGCGAAGAGTAGTGTATCACAGGCGTAAAGCGCATGTCAAGACACCAATACCGATTTTTGGAATTTTCTGTGCAAAAGTCGGTAAAACGCTGATATTACATCATTGCCATTCAAGAATGAACCGGCTATACTGTACATAATCAATCGATAAAGTGAGAAAGGTTGTGCCGCCTCATGGCTTTACTCTCAAACAGAAAATCCCTCTATACGGTCCTGTGCTGCGTATTTACGGCAATCCTGTTGGCTGTATTCGGATATCTGTGCTTTGGCAATCTCGGTGTATGGCATATCGAGGATTACGATGAAGCGATTTTCGGCGTAAACGCCTATGAAATGATACACAATGACGATTATTTGATTCACACCTACCAGGGTGAAATCGATCTGTACAACACCAAGCCGCCGCTTTCGTTCTGGATGATTACGCTGGCTTATAAAATATTCGGATATAATGCGTTCGCGCTGCGGTTTTTCAGCGCGCTTGCTTCACTATTAGGGGGCATTGCAATTGCGCTGTGGGCGATGAAGCACTATGGCAAATGGGCCGTGCCGTTTATCCTGCTGATCTTCACCGCCAATTCCATCCTGTACGGCCTGCATTTTCTACGCTACGGGGATGCCGATTCCCAGTACGAGCTGTTTTTTACACTGTCGATGCTGTGTCTTTTGCAAAGCCATAAAAAATTCCCGTGGCTGTACGGATGCGGTTTTTTCTTCAGCCTCGCCTTTATGGAAAAGAGCATCCATGCGCTGGTAATCCCCGTAGTCTGTTTTATCACCCTGGTATTTACGGGACGGCTGAAAGAGCTGACATGGAAGCGTGTTTTCCTTCTGCTCGCTTCGGCGTTATCCATTATCCTGATCTGGGTGATCGCGCGGATCGCCCGAAACGGCACTGCTTTTTTCACCCATGCCTTCCAGGAGGACGTGGTTGGCCGTGTGGGCGGCGGCATTGCCGAGCCTGAATACGCCGATATGCCTTCGCTGATTTATAACGTGCTGGCGGTGTTTGGTCAGCCGACCACCTTCCTGTGCCTGCTGCTTTCGATCGGCAGCGCAGCGATATTGATCGTCAAAAAAATTAGGCTAACCCCGTTTTCACAGCATGCGGTCATTGCAACGCTTGCATGGCTTGTGGTTCCCATCGCCCTGTATTCCATCGCCGATGTAAAATTCCGCTGGTATGTATATTCGGGCCTTATGGCAATGCCGGTGCTCACCTGCATTCTGGCGTTTGCCGTCATCCGCTCCGGCGCGCTCCACAAAACGGTACTGATATCCGTAAGTATCTTCACCGCCGCGCTGATCGCCATGTCCGTGATCGACGTCGTATACGTTGCAACGATCAAATTTGATCATACGGTACAGGCATTCATTCAGGAATCGCTGGATCGGGATCTGAATTCCGGCGAGCACGCCTATATTCTCTACGCCGAAAACGAATACACCAACTGGATGCCCGCCGATATACTCACCGCCCAGTATTACGGCGACTTGATATGCATCAATGGCGGTCTGGATGCTTTTGAAGCGGACGACGAGCCCTGCCTGCTATTTATTGCGCGTACAAATAACGAAGAGCTCATTGAAGAGCTCATGGGGCAGGAAATCATCTTTTATGAAAATTATTACTGTGTCGCGTTTGAAAAGTATTAAACGCCGAAACTGATCCCGATATTTTTCGCCGTATCGACAATGCTGTTGTTTTCGGACACCAGCTTGGGCGAGCCCGCGATATCCGCAAGCTTGTTATGTACAATTTCATTGCCGTTCAGCGCTACGGTTACGCCGTAAATCTCGTCGCGGATCAGCTCTGCGGCATGCACGCCAAAGCGCGTAGCCAGCACGCGGTCAAACGCGCAGGGGCTGCCTCCGCGCTGGATATGCCCGGGCACAACATTGCGCGTGTCCACATTCAGCAGCTGTGTGATTTCGGTGGCAATCCGTTTTGAAATACAGTCGTATGGCGAGGCTTTGCGCAGTTCCTCGCGCTCCTTTTTCTTCATGCCGGCTTCCTTTTTGGACATGGCGCCCTCCGCCACGGCAATAATGGAAAACGGCTTGTTGTTCTTTTCGCGGGCCGCTACCGCCGCGGCCACCTTTTCGATCTCGTAGGGAATTTCCGGGATTAAAATCACGTCCGCGCCGCCCGCGATGCCCGAGTACAGCGTCAGCCAACCGGCCTTGTTGCCCATAATTTCAATCACCATGCACCGGCCATGGCTGGTTGCCGTGGTATGAATGCGGTCGATGACCTCAGTGGCAATGTCCATGGCGGTATGAAAACCAAAGGTGTAGTCTGTACCGGTAATATCGTTATCGATGGTTTTGGGAAGCCCGATCACATTCAGGCCTTCCTGCGACAGCAGATTTGCCGTGCGGTGCGTACCGTTGCCGCCCAGCGTCACCAGGCAATCCAGCTTCAGCTTCTTATAGGTTTTTTTCATCGCGGATACCTTATCCACGCCGTTTTCGTCCACTTCCTGCATCTTGCGAAACGGCTGACGGCTGGTGCCCAGAATGGTGCCGCCAAGCGTTAAAATGCCGGAAAACTGGTCACGGGTCATCATCTGATAATCGGCTTCGATCAGCCCGCCGTACCCGTTGTGAATCCCGATGATCTCAACGTCAAACAGCTCGTATGCAGCCTTGGCAACGCCTCGGATGGTAGCATTCAGGCCCGGGCAGTCTCCCCCGCTTGTTAATATCCCGATTCTCCGTTTCATTTTTTACCCTCCTCAATCATAACTTATTATAGCATGTCCGATTGAAAATGTTCAATGATCCTGCGGGACTGTATGGTGCAGCGGCTGCGCAAAGGCCGCCAGTACGGCAAAGGCGGATATTGCCAGTGTGCGGTGCGCATACCAGTAATGAATATAGGTATGATTGGACGCCACAAAAAACCATGCCAGCGGGCTGAGCGCCACAAGCAGCAGCGGCACTGCGGCAGCGCCAAGCCAGTGGGTGTTCACAGCCAGGCTGCGGTTTAAGGTGCTTACGCGTTCTTTGCCGTACTTCAGCATATATCCCAACAGGCAAAGAAGGAACGGCCCCATATACAGCCACTGGTTATAAGCTTCGATATTGCGCTTGACAATGTCCACCAGATTGAAATCTTCCTCATAATTATCAAGCACGGCCTCCACATACGAAAACGACATACGGGAAGAGATGTTATCCTTCACGCTTAAAATCACGTTAGAATCGGTCAGCAGCGTGCACAGCGCCCATTTGCCGGCCCACATGCCCACATAGCCGATTCCCCATGCAATGGCCAGCCATATCACATCTCCTACGCCCTGGCGCATCGTGCGGTGCCTGCGCAGCACCAGATAGATCACCAGCGGCACCCCCAGCGTGATCAGCGGATAAGTGAGAAAATCCACATAGGACGTAGCCATGCCCGTAATCATAAACAGCAGATAAAAGCTGTTGCGCCGGCTAAGCTTATCAAAGCGCAGCAGCAGCAGCAGCGACGATATCGAAAACACATAGAATATCCACGAAAACTGGAACGATCGAAACAGCGCAATCGGCGTCAGGAACAAGTATACGATCAGAAACGGCAGGATCAGCCGCTTCCAGTCCCGGATCATCATGACAATGAGCACCGCCAGCACTAGCAGAATCTGCCCTACGGTATTGACGATTCTGATCTGCTGATATTCCATGATCTCCAAAAGCGGTTTCAGCCATACCAGATAGCCGTGCCAGTAACGCGAATAGCTGTGGGTCTCTATGCCGTCCGTTATGCCTGTGCTCCACTTCACCAGTCCTTCCGCCGGATCGAGATCCACAAAACGAATATAGGTGCTGAGCATTGCGTTTTTTACCACACCCTGATCGCCGTTATACGATGCGATCAGCAGCATAATGGAATCCGTAAAGTTATCCAGCCGCATGCTGCGCCAGTTGGAATACAAAAACGGATAGCTGCCTTCGCTTTCCACTGTGGCGGCGGATTTTTGCACGTTTTTTTTGATATTATCAAGCGGCAGCGTATACACCGCCGTCAACAGCAGCGCGCCAATCAGTATTCCCGCAATCAGCACCGCCGCCATCCGCAAAACAACACGCCAAAATCGTCCGGCGCTCCACTTGGCAGGTCGCTTTTCCTGCGCGCCTTTTGCGGCGGGCATGCGGCATATTGCTATCCGTTTTTCCGTGATCAGCACAAAAAGGATCGGCAGCGCCACAGCCATCGCACAGGCAATCACCAGATAGAACGTGAAGCTGAGCGGCGGATAAAACCACGCGAAAAAATCCTCAGTCGATGCGCCGCGCAGCAGTTTAAAGCCGATCAGCACAGCATTGAGAATCGTTGCATATATCACATAGATAACCGGATATAAGATCCCTTTTGGCCGTTTATTCAGCCGACAATGCAAATGCAGCGCAAGCACGCCGGGCAGGAACAGCAGCAAAACGGTCGCTAAGTACGGCATCGTTTCTATCCCTTCTATCCCTTACATTCTATACTGAATATGGTATCACACTATCGCCGTAAATCCAAGCCGTCGCCTGCGGAAATATCGGCGCGGCGGTGCTTTTCATGCAGACGTTTTTGTGGTATGGTAAGAGCTGTAGTCAGCGCGGCAAAGATGGCGTTTTTTTGCAGATGCCAATCAAACACGGCCGCGTTTTTTCGGATAACGGGAGGGACACCCTTGATTGGAATACTGAGTTACGGCATCGGCAATGTGGGCTCTATCCAAAACATGCTGAAAAAAGCGGGAGCCGCAAGCGTGATTGTGGAAACCGCGGATGCGCTTTCCGCCTGTGATAAGCTCATTCTGCCCGGTGTAGGTGCGTTTGATACCGGCATGGAGCTATTAAACCGCAGCGGCATGCGCCAGGCGCTGGATACCGCCGTTGGAGCCGGAAAACCGTTGCTTGGCATCTGCCTTGGCATGCAGATGCTGGGTACCCGCAGCGAAGAGGGCAAGGACAGCGGTCTTGGTTATATCCCGTTTCAAAATATCCGCTTTCAGCTGGATCCCGCGGAATACAAGGTGCCGCACATGGGCTGGAACTATGTTGCCGTTACCGATGCCGGCGATCCGCTTGTACAGGGCTTTGCGGGGAAGCAGCGCTACTATTTTGTGCACAGCTACCATGCGCTGTGCGATGACGCCCATGACGCGCTGATGCTGTGCGACTACGGCTATTCCTTTGCGGCTGCGGTGCGCCGCGGCAATGTATGGGGTACGCAGTTTCACCCGGAAAAAAGCCATCGCTTCGGCATGGCGCTTTTGAAGAATTTTGCGGAGGTATGCTGATATGTACAGCCGGCCGCGCTTAATCCCCTGCCTGCTCCTTTCGGACGGCAACCTGGTCAAAACCCGTAAGTTCAAGGACCCGACCTATCTGGGCGATCCGATTAACGCCGTGAAAATATTCAGCGAAAAATGCGTGGACGAGCTGTGCATCCAGGACATCCAAGCCAGCAAAAAGGGTGCGGAACCAGACTATGAGCTGCTGTCTGAGATTGCCACAGAGGCCTTTATGCCGCTTAGCTACGGCGGCGGTATCACAACGCTGGAGCAAGCGCGAACGCTTTTCCGCATCGGGTTTGAAAAGGTTATTTTAAACACCGCGTGGCAGCGCAATCCGGCGCTGCTTACCGAAATTTCCGAAACCTTCGGTGCGCAGAGCGCCGTGGCATCCATCGACGTCAAGCAGGACCTGCTGCGCCGCTACCGCTGCTATTGCAACGACGGTACGGAAGCTGTCGACGGCACGCCGATCGAGCTTGCCAAACGCGCGCAGGAGCTGGGCGCCGGTGAAATCATCCTCAACAGCATTGACCGTGACGGCAGCATGCAGGGCTACGACCTGAAGCTGATCCAAAGCGTGGCCGATGCCGTAAGTATACCGCTGATTGCCTGCGGCGGCGCCGGCGGCGCGCAGGACATGAAAACCGTGCTGGGCGCGGGCGCGCATGCGGCGGCAGCGGGCAGTATGTATGTGTTTTACGGACCGCGCCGTGCTGTGCTGATCCACGTGCCGCCCGAAGATGAATTATACGAAATGGGAGTGTACCGCGATGCCTGAGGTCTGTTCGCGCTGTGTAATGGATACCTCCGATCCCGCCATCACCTTTGATGCAGAGGGCGTATGTTCCTGCTGCCACCGATACGACGAGCAAAAAGCACTGCGCGGCTATCGCCCCGGCAAAAGCGAGGAAGAGCTGCAAGCCCTTGTGCAGACGATGAAGGACGCAGGTAAAGGCAAGGAATTCGATTGTATTGTGGGCATTTCCGGCGGGGTGGACAGCGCCTATCTTGCCTATACGGCCAAGAAGCTCGGGCTTCGCATGCTGGCCGTGCACGTGGACACAGGCTGGAACTCGGAAATTGCCGTGCGCAATATCGAGCGCCTGTGCAACGCACTGGGATTGGAGCTCCACACCATCGTGCAGGATTGGCCGACGATGAAGGAGCTTCAGCGCGCCTATCTGCTGTCCGGCCTTTCCAACCTGGATGTCCCGCAGGACCATCTGCTGGTGGCCGCGGTATATCAGTTTTCCAAGCAGTACGGCGTTCGCTACGTGCTCAACGGCACCAACATCGCCACCGAAGGCGCGTCTTCGCCGTTTTCCACACAGCTCAGCTGCATGGACTCCTGGCATCTGCGCAGCGTATACCACAAGTGCGGGCGCGGCAAAAGCCTGAAAAAATACCAGATGCTTTCGCTCGTGCAGGCGCGGTGGAAGTTTTCCGCTATCGAGCAGGTTAATCTGCTTAACCATATCCCCTATTCCAAAAAGGAAGCCATCGCAACGCTGGAGTGCGAGTACGGCTGGGAATACTACGGCGGCAAGCACTTTGAAAGCCGCTTCACCAAGTGGTTCCAGTCCGCTTACCTGCCCCGCAAGTTTGGCTACGATAAACGCCGCTATCATCTCTCCTGCCTGATTAATAACGGCGAAATGACCCGCGATGAAGCGCTGTCCGAACTTGCCCGGCCTCCCTATGATCCCGAACAGATGCGCGAGGACGAAGCGTATATCCTCAAAAAGCTGGATATCACGCAAGCGGAATGGAACAAGGTAATGGCGCAGCCGCCCACACCCAACGATGCATATTTTTCGCAGGAAAAGCTGATCCGTTTTGCAGAAAAGCTGCTGGGCAAAAAGCGCACAGCAGCTATCAAGCAGCAAAAATCGGTATAGATTTATACGATAATTCCCATTCCCTGCATAAAGATCACGGCAATGCCCAGCAATACCACATATAGCGCAAACCAGTTCAGCGATGCCTTGGTAATAATGCGCAGGAAGAAGCGGATGGCCAGATAGCCGCTGATGGCCGCTACCGCCATGCCGGCAAGGATCGCCGTCCATTCGATTGTCTGCGAAAGCGCGCCCGCCTGATAGGCGTCGTACCCTTCACTTAAAAAGCTGGCTAAAATCGCGGGCATACTCATCATAAAGCTGAATTTCGCGGCGGTTTTGCGGTCCAGGCCGGAGGCAACACCGCCGAAGATGGTGGATCCGCTGCGGCTGACGCCCGGCAGCATACCTACCGCTTGCAGGCAGCCCATGATCAGTGCATGGACAACCCCAACCTCCTGATGCTCCTTTTCGGCTTTCTGCTGCCGCTGCGAAATCCACTGTGTCAGCACCAGCAAAAGGCCGGTAAACAGAAAGCTGACGCCCAGCAGCGCATTGCCGGTGCTCAGCGCGTCCAGTCGGTCTCCCAGCAAAACCTTGGCTGCCAGCGCCGGCAGGGACGCAACGATCAGCAGCAGCAGCGTTTTATCCTTGATCGGGTGCGCGATCATGTGTACCCATTCGCGCCAAAACACCGCCAGCACCGCAACCAGCGTGCCGACATGCAGCAGAATATTGAACAGCAGCTGATGCTCCAGGTCTACCTGCAAAAGCATTTCAAACAGATTCAAATGGCCGCTGGAAGAGATGGGCAAAAACTCCGACAGCCCTTGTACCAAGCCCAGAACAGATGCCTTTAAAATGCCCATAGTAAGCCCCCTTTATCCAATCACCGGCTGATATTCAAACAGTATACATGATCTTTCCCGCGGTTGCAACGCGGGGATTTTGCCTTGGTACGCCGATGGAAGTTTTACAGTATATTCACAGATCCCTGCATATTCGCGGGTATCTTATGCTATAATGGGATGGTTATAATACCCTTAATAGGCCGGAAGGATGAAACGAATTGGAAACAGAAACGAAGACTGCCGTCATCACGGATTCCTCCTGTGATCTAAGTGATGAACAGCTTCAGCGATACAATATCCGCATGATCTCGCTTCGTATCATTACACAGAACGCTGAATACCGGGATCGTATCGACCTCAGTCAGGATCAGATTTACGATATTATGGACGGCGACCTTCCCAAAACCAGCCTTCCGCTGCCGGAAGATATCCATGCGGTATACGAGCAGCTGATTGCGCAAGGGTACACCGATGCCGTCCACCTGTGCATTTCCTCGGGTCTCAGCGGGACATGGAACATGATCCGGATTTTAGCTGAAGAATATAAAAATAAAATCAATATCCATATTGTCGATTCCAAAACCCTTTCCACCGGGCTTGGGTTTATGGTGCTTGCCGCCGCCGAGGCGCTGGAAGCCGGCGCAACGCCCGAGCAGGCCGTGCAGGCGGCGCAGACCGTGCGCAGCACGCAGCTTGGCATGTTTGTCATCCGCACGCTGGAATATCTGCGCAAGGGCGGCCGCATCGGCCTTGTGGAAGGCGTAGTTGGCAGTCTGCTGCAGATCAAGCCCATCGTCTATGTCAACGACGACGGCGTGTACGAAACGCTTGCCAAGGCACGCGGCTATAAAGCCGCCAAGGAAACTATGATTCACGAAGCGGTCAAGCGGTTTGGCAAAACCAAGATCAATCTGTCCGTCGTGCACGGACAGGCGAACGAGGAAGCCCTGACGCTGTTGGATCGGCTGAAACAGGTGCTTAATGTCGCAACCACTATGATCTCGCCCGTCAGTCCTGTGCTCGCCATCCATACCGGACGCGGGCTGCTGGGCATTATCGCATACGCGGCAGAATAATAAATACCGATGGTTCGGAGGGATTGGATGCATCATACCACAGGCAGCAGCCGGCAGGCTTTCTTTACGTTGAAAGGGATTGTTTGGGGATTGGTGCTTGTGGTTGTGCTCGGTATATTTTCCGTTGCATCGGCAGAATCCACAGGATATTTTACCGGGCGCGTATGGAACGATATCAACGACGACGGCCTGATGGACGACAGCGAGCCCGGCGTAGCGGGCGTTGTGCTCTATCTTCAGCGCGAGGATAACGGCGCGACGTACACCACCGTCAGCGACGAAACCGGCGCTTATGTTTTTGCCGAGCTTCCAAACGATTCCTATACGCTGAGCATTGATGTGCCTGACAGTATGGTCTATGCGCGTTACCGCTCGGAAGGCGGTGACCTGCGCTCGGTATTTACGGGAGAGGATCTGGACATCACCAGAACCTTTGTGGTGCGCAGCTCCGCGCCGCAGGAAAACAAGAACGTCGGGCTGGTCGACAGTGCAATCGTTAGGGGTCTCGCCTTTTTGGACCTGAACTACAACGGCAATTATGACGAGGGCGAACCGCCCTATGCCGGCGTGGCCGTCGAAGTGATCCGCAATTCGAGTGACCGTTCGATGGGCCGGGTATACACCGGAGAAGACGGAACATTCTATTTTAATAATATCCGCACGGGCAACTACCGCCTGCGCGCCATTGTGCCTGACGATGGCAGCACCTTTACCTGTGTGCCGGACACCATCGGCGTGTATTCCAACCAATTTGCCGCCCGCGAAGGCCGGCGTGAAAACTCGATAACCTCCATTAATCTGGAAAACAGCATGGTTTATGAATACTATATCGGCGTTGCCATCGGCGGCCAAATCACCGGCACAGTGTTTACGGACAAGGATTATTCCGGCGTTCTGGAAAAATCCGACAGCAAACTGAGCAGTATCAAGGTGCAGCTGGTAAACGCCAGCGGTACCGTGATTGACGAAACCAAAACCGGCAACAAAGGCGTATATACGTTTACAGAGGTTATGCCCGGCGAATACACGCTGCGCTTTTTACGAAAGGACGGCTATACCTTTACCAAGTACCGCCCCGACGAGGAGGGCGGCAACAGCGCCCTACTGACGCAGGAAGGCGAATGCGGCGAAACAGAGCCGTTTGCCTTTACCATGGGCGAAACCCTGAGCGGTATCAACGCGGGCATGGTGCAGTCCGCCACACTGGCCGGTACGTTCTTCTATGATGAAAACGACAACGGCCTGATGGACGCGGAGGAAGGCGGCTTTACGGATGGTACCGTGCAGCTGGTATCGCAGGACGGCGAGATTGATCTTACGCAAACGGTTAACGCGGACGGTTCCTACTACTTCAGCGGGGTCGTGCCTACCGAATATACGCTGTACTATATCCTGCCGGAGCACGCGGAGCTGGCAAAGGTCGTAAGCGGCGGCAATACGCTGGAGAATCAAGGCACGATAAACGCCGTTGCGGGGATATCCGTGAAAGCGCAAAAAAACTATACCCAATCCCTGGTCGGCGCGGTTAAGCTGGGCACATTCGAGGGCTATGCCTTTGAGGATCTGAATGCAAACAGCGTGATGGATGAAAATGAAAAAACGCTTGCGGGCGTAACCATATCCCTTATCCCGCAAAGTGACAAGCAAAACGCTGTAACAGCCATCACGGGTAACGACGGCCTGTATTCCATCACCGATCTGCGGCCCGATGACTATACCCTTGCCATCACGCTGCCTGACGGTATGATTTTTGCGGGCGATATTCTGGCAAGCAGCATTGCGACGGATCCGACGGACAGCTATTCCGCCGCCATCCCCTTTGCCAAGCTGATCAACCGGGCCGATAATGCCATTGGCGCAGTCACCCCCGCCACCCTGCAGGCCTGCGTTTGGCTGGATGAAAACCGCAGCGGCACGCAGGACGCTGACGAGCGGATGCTCGATGGGCTGGAATTTGCCCTGTACGATGAAGTGCATCAGGAATATGTGATGACTGCGCGCTCGGGCGAAGACGGCCTTGCGGTGCTGCGCAACGTACGCCCGTCCACCTATACCATATCCTTTGAGCTGCCCGATGATGCACAGGCCGTAAGCGGCGTTGGCACCTTTACGCAAACCGGCAATACTATGCGCCAGAGCGGGATTGTTATCCAATCGGGCGACTATTACTCCGCTATTTCCAGCGGTGTGGTGTGCACCACGAGCATCGGCGGCACCGTGGAGGCCGATCAGGCGGAAGGGCGGCTGCCCGTAGCGGGTGTTGAGGTATTGCTCTACCTGGAAGGCGGCACGGAGCTTGTGCAGTCCACCACCACCGACGCGCAGGGCGCCTACCGCTTTGACGGATTATGGCCGGGCAGCTATGTGCTGGAGATTGTTCGCCCAACCGATCTGGTATTTATCCGGCCGAGCGATCCCGCCCTGCAGACCGACGACAGCATTATCGCGGAGATCAATGATAATTTCGGCACCAGCGAACCGTTTACGCTCACGATGGCGCAGGATCTGCTGTCCAACCGCGTATTGCTCACTGTTCCCGCCAAGATCGGCAACCAGGTGTGGCTGGACGAAAATCAAAACGGATTGATAGACGGCGACGAACCCATGATCAACGGCGTAACCGTGAACCTGCTGCAAAACGGCATCATTGTTTATACCACCACCTCAAACGACTGGGGCTATTACGAGTTTTCCGATGTTTATCCCGGCGAATATACGCTGGAGGCCATCGCATACCCCGAGCTTACCATCACCACGTCGGTGCCGGAGCTCAGGATCATATCCAGCTGCCTTGTCTCGGGCGACGGCACGCTCGCCATGTCCGATCCGTTTACCGTTACCAGTGAATCGGTCAATTTCTTTTATCAACTGGGCTATGTCCTCAAAGAGGGCGAAGAAATGCCCTCGGCAATTACCGAGGGCGCACATCAGATTTGGACACAGGCGGAATAATTACGCCTTTAATTCCTTCAGCATTGTTTTTTGCATATCATCAATCTTGCAAACGGTTTTATGCCGTACCGGCAGGGCTTTGAGCGCTGTGATCTGTTTGGGGATCGGCGCGCCTGAATATTCCTGCAGCTTCTGCGCGCAGGCAAACGCATCCAGGCTCGCAACGGCCTGCTCGCCCTGCAGCGCTGCCAGCACATCCGCGGCAAACTTATAAGGGCTGGCCGTTGCCAAAATCACCGTTTGGGAAAAATCGCCGGTCCGCGTATGGTATTCCCGCTGGACATGGCTTGCGACGGCCGTGTGCGGATCCAGCAGATAGCCCGTGTGCTCATACACGCGCTTGATCTCTTCCCGTGTCATCAGGTCGTCGGCAAAGCCGGCTTCAAACGTCTGTTTCAGCTCCTCAAGCCGCTGCATGCCAATGGAAAAGCTTCCGCTGGACATCAGCGATTCCATCCACTCTTTCACAACCTTCGCATTCCGGCCCGCGCTCTCGTACAGCAGGCGTTCCAGATTGGATGAAATCAGGATATCCATGCTGGGCGATATGGTTTTGAAAAACGTACGGTGCGTATAGTATACGCCATCGGTAAAAAAGTCGCTGAGCACATTATTGCGGTTGGACGCGCAAATCAGCTTGCCTACGGGCAGCCCCATGCGCTTGGCGTAGTAGCCCGCAAGAATATCGCCGAAATTGCCGGTGGGCACCACAAAATTCAGCGGCTGCCCCATGCGCAGCTTGCCATGGCACACCAGCTGGGCATACGCATAAAAATAATATACCACCTGCGGCACCAACCGGCCGAAATTGATCGAGTTGGCAGACGACGGCATTTTGCCCAGTGCGTTCATCTTTTCGCGGAAGTCCTCGCTTGAAAACAGCTTTTTCACGCCTGTCTGTGCATCGTCAAAATTTCCTTTTACGCCGATCACATGCGTGTTGCCGCCTTCGGTGGTCACCATCTGCAGGCGCTGCATATCGCTTACGCCGTCATGCGGATAGAACACCGTGCAGCTGGTGCCCTTCACATCCTTAAAGCCTTCCAGCGCGGCCTTGCCCGTATCGCCGCTGGTAGCGACCATGATGCTGATCTCCCGCTGTTCGTCATTTTTCTCCGCCGCAAGCCGTACCAGATACGGCAGCAGCTGCAGCGCAATGTCCTTAAACGCGATCGTCGGCCCGTGAAAAAGTTCCATTACATGCAGCCGGTCATCCAGCTGGCGCAGCGGGGCGATCGCAGGGTCGTCGAAATTCTTCGGGGAATACGCCGCTTCCACGGCTTGTGTGATTTCCGGCTTTGAATAATCTTCCAAAAAGCTGGAAAGCACCTGTTGCGCTATCTTTTGATAGCTTTGATCGCAAAACCCGAAAATCTGTTTTTTGGGAAGCTGCGGAAACATGGACGGCACATACAGCCCGCCGTCCTTGGCAAGTCCCCACAAAATGGCCTGTGACGCTGTAACGCATGCGCCGCCGCGCGTAGAATAGAATGACATATGTTCCTCCCGTAACTCGGTGCGGCAATCAGCCGCCGCCATACAGATGAAGAAGAAGCGGAAGCCTATGGCCTCCGCTTTTGGCTACGTAAGCAATTATATCACAAATTTTTGAATGAATTCCGGCAGCTCGTCCGGCGCTTCGCTGATGGAGAGCACGAAATCCACCTTGTGTTTCTCGCTGATGGTTTCCAACCGCTTAAACAGGGGTTCTGTTTCCGATAAATCCTGCTGGATCAGTTTTTTAAACGCGTCGATCAGGATCAGTCCTACGTCAAAGTTCTGCGCTACAACACCCGTGAGGAATCCGATGAACATCTGGTCGTTTTCCAGTTCGTACTCCGTGGCATTAATAAAGCGCACCTCATGACGAAGATCAAACATGTATCGGTTGTCATCGTCCATGAATACGATATCATGTTTGGAATCCTGGCTGGCCTTGTTAGCCATGTCAATGATGCGCTTGGTTTTCCCTGAGCCTTTCCTGCCGGCAATCACCTGAATCAATGGTAACGCCTCCTTAAAATCTGTTCGATTTTGATTACCACAACGTAACCATTCGTTTCACCCATATTATACATGAACATTGTTTGAAGCGCAAGGCATTCGCGGCGCATTTCGCCATCCTTTACATTCCCGTGTTTTTGAGGGAAGCAGCACCGGCCCGCCTGACAAAGCAGACGGGCCGGCTGCGGGGCGGTATCGTATTACATTAAAACCTGCGCCGCGTCCCAGGCTTCAATCAACTCCAGATATTCCTGTTCATCCGTTTCGTTTTCAAAGTGCAGGAATACCGTTGGACGGCTTGTGGTATCGTCATCCTGATTGGCCGAATCATAGTAATACCAGTTCATCCGGATAAAGACACCGGTTGGATCGTCCGTTTTGGTAGCACGGGACAGCAGATCCACAAACTGTTTCATGTACTTCTGCTGCTCGATATCATACTGATATTCGCTGTCCATCGTATACCGGCTTAAGTAGAAGCTGTTTTGCTCCTGTATCAGCTGGCCTTCCTCGCTGGGATAATTATAGGTGGATATGCTGACATTCATGCTGTCGTTTTCCGCAGCAAGCCCGGCAAGGAATCGCTCCATCACATTTTGCAGCTCTTCAAACGGATCCTCCTCCGCATACGCGTTATAGGTGCGCATGATCAGGCTGACGGTTTGCGGTGCGTCCAGCCGCACGGTATAGTTATCCTGATACCGCGTGGTACCCACATAACCGGCGGCTGTAAACCCGCCGATGGATTGGTTGGTTCCCCGCGTCTGGTAGCTGCCGTCCGCAAGCAAATCCGCCGACCGGCTGCGATAGTAGTAACCGCTGAAGAGCTTGTTCTGCGTTGCTTCAGCCACATACGTTTCCAGTACGGCTTCGTTTTCCTCGTCCGTAAAGACGGTGTTTACCGACAGGAACTGTACACTGTCAAGCGGTGGGAACGCGCGCACGCTTGCGGCAAATTCTTCGTTTGCCATGCGCAGTTCATTCAGCTCGTCGACATTCATAAACTCTATCGTACGCTTGACGGTTTTCCCATTCGTCAGCTTGATGGTAACGGGTTCGATGACTTTGAACGCGTTATATTCATAATAATCCATGTCGTTATCGGATTGCAGCTTAACCACCGCGGTTTGCAGCGCCTGCGCCACATACTCCTTTGTTTCGTCATCCGTAAACGCAACATCGCGCGTCAGGCCGGTAGAGTAGACCGGGTCGCCTGCTGTTTCGTCATACCCGCGGAAGGTAACCGATTCGATCTCGCTTGCCTGCGGCGTGGTGTTAAGCATGTTGTCCGCCGCCGTATCAATCAGCAGCGATACACCCAGCGCCAAACAGACGGAAACCAGAAAGAACGGCAGCGTTTTCAGCACACTTTTAAAGTTTTGCGTTACGATCAGCTGATAGAGGAAGAACACGGCCAGCGCCGCCGCAATCAGCACCCCGCCGTATACCGACAGCAGATCGTTTTCCCTCATCGTAATCGGCAGCATCACCGCAAAAGCCAGCAGGATCGACATGATCACGGACCATGTTTTGCTGCCGTTGTTTTTGTGCGCTATTTCGCTGGGGCGGCGCTTGTAGAGCCACCAGCCGATTACAAGCATCACAACCATCGGCAGCATCGAGTACAGGATATGCGGCATGGTAATGATCCGGGAGATGTATACCTGCCGCGAGTTCATCACGAT
>DAOPIR010000052.1:0-16167 GCA_035399245.1 Candidatus Limiplasma sp. | reverse complement strand
AATATGGGTATACTGAACCGTAAGAAGAGAGGTGACCCATGTGCTTTTTTTCTTTGATTACAAGCCGTTTATCGCTATCATCGGCGATATTAAAAGTTCAAAGGAAATCGAAAATCGAAGCTCCGTGCAAAAGCATCTGCAAAAAGTGCTCGACGCAATAAACAATACATACCAAGCGGAGATCGCCTCCAATTTTATGATAACGCTGGGGGATGAATTTCAAGGGTTGCTGAAATCCGGAGCGCCTGTTACCCATATTATCGAAACGATTGAACGGGAAATGTCCCCCATTACGCTGCGTTTTGCCCTTGGCGTGGGTGATATAACAACCGATATCCAGTCCGCCATGCCGTTGGGGGCAGACGGCCCCGCATATTATCTTGCGCGCGATGCGATCAGCCATTTGAAAAGCACAGAAAAGAAAAAGATGGAACCAAAGAACAACATCGAAATCAGGATCAAACAGCATGAAGAGCTTTCCGCTTTGTTGAATGCGATCTTTTCTTTGCTTTTCGTTATCAAAGAATCGTGGACAGCCCGCCAGGCTGAAATTATCCACACTTATTTACAGGGCGACGGCACGCAGGCCGGTACCGCCAAAGCGTTGGGAATTCATCAGCCAAACGTGCAGCAGGCACTTGCGGCCGCTGATTTCTATGCCTATCGGGATGCTTTGAAAACCATAGACAACATCCTATCCGAAATCAAGGAGGCAGACGATGTATAAAACCCTTCTGCTTTTCTTCCTGCTTTTGCATATGATCGGCGATTATTACTTGCAGTCCGATTCGATGGCGGATGAGAAGAACGCCAACCATGCGGCTTTGCAAAAGCATGGGTTGATATATGCCGCCGTGTTTATTGCCCTGACGGCTGCGGTTTGGAATTGGCCGGTGCTGATTGCGGCAGCAGCGCTGGCGATTTTGCACTATGGAGTGGATATCCTGAAAACCGAATATTTGAGAAAGCATACGGTAACGGAACCTTCAGATTCATTGGAAGCCTATACCTATTGTATCGATCAGGGCCTGCACCTGCTGTTTCTCTTTGCCGCTGTGCTGTTGCTGAAAGTTCTTGCTGTTTCGGCTGCAGCCTATCCATATTGCAGTACCGTTTGCGAATTTCTTCCGGTTGCGCCGTTCCTGCTGCTCCGGTGGGTATGTTTGCTTGCCTTCTTATGGAAACCGGCTAACATCACGATTAAGGTTTTAACATCGAAATATAAGCCCGCAAAGAACGCGCAGGATTCTTCCAAGGACAAGGCCGGTGCGTTCATCGGGTCTTTGGAGCGGATGATTATCCTGCTGTTGATGAGCGTCGGGCAATATGCCGCAATCGGGTTGGTACTAACCGCAAAATCGGTCGCCCGATACAAGAAAATATCGGAAGACCAATCCTTTGCGGAATATTATCTGCTGGGCACGCTGCTCAGCACCCTGTTGGCGATTGCCGCGTATTTTATTCTTATTCTATATCTGTAAATTCAAAGCTCACGACAGCCTCTCCCGAAAGATGCCGTACCCGAACACCTTTACGATTTTCAGGGTGCCGTCTTGGCGCAGCAAAATGATGGCGGGCAGGGGCATGCCGTTGAAGGTGTTGTTTTTGACCATGGTGTAGATAGCCATGTCCTCAAAAAGGAGCAGATCGCCCGCTTGCAGGGGGCGGTCGAAGGAATAGTCGCCGATCACGTCGCCGGCCAGGCAGGTGGGGCCGGCCAGGCGGCAGGTGTAGGGCTTTTCGTTGGGCTGGCCGGCATGGCGCAGCGGCGGGCGGTAGGGCATCTCGATCACATCGGGCATGTGGCAGGCGGCGGACGCGTCCAAAATGGCGATGGGCATGCCGTTATCCACGATGTCGATCACGCGCGTGGCCAGATACCCGGCGTTGAGCGCGATCGCCTCGCCCGGCTCCAGATAGACCTCGACTTTGTATTTTGCTTTGAATTGGCGGATGCACGTTACCAGCGCGGGGATATCATACCCCGGTTTGGTGATGTGGTGGCCGCCGCCGAAGTTGACCCATTTCATCCGCGGCAGGATATCGCCGAACTTTTCTTCCACCGCGGCGACGGTTTTGACCAGCGCGTCCGCGCCCTGCTCGCACAGGGTGTGGAAATGCAGGCCGTCCAAACCCTCCAGTGCGTCGGTGCGGAAGTTTTGGCGCGTTACGCCCAGGCGCGAAAACGGGGCGCAGGGATCGTAAATCGTGTGCGCCTGCGTGGAGCATTCGGGATTGATGCGCATGCCGCAGCGTTTGCCCACGGCGAGGGCCCTGTCCTTAAAGTGTGCCCACTGCGTAAACGAATTAAACACGATATGATCGCTGTACTTGAGAATTTCATCAAACTCCGCGTCGGTGTAGGCGGGCGAAAACACATGCACCTCGCCGCCCATTTCCTCACGGCCCAGGCGCGCCTCAAAAAGCCCGCTGGCCGCCGTGCCCGCAAGGTATTGCCGGATGAGCGGATAGACCGCGAACATCGAAAACGCCTTTTGCGCCAGCAAAATTTTGCACCCTGCCCGCTCGGCCACCGACTGCAAAATTTCCAGATTTTCGGTCAGCTTTGCCTCGTCTGCCACGTAGCAGGGGGTGGACAGAACCTGCAGGGTTTGCGCAAGCTTATCCATCAGTCTACCAGCGTGGGGTGGAAATCCTCCTGCCACGGCAGGCCCCACTTATTCAGCGCGGCCATGAACGGATCGGGATCAAACTCCTCCATGTTCCACACGCCGGGCTTGTTCCACTTGCCGGTCATCACCAGCATGGCGCCGATCATCGCGGGTACGCCGGTGGTATAGCTGATCGCCTGGCTGCCCACCTCGCGGTAGCAGGCCTGATGGTCGCAGATGTTGTACAGATAATAGGTTTTCGGCTTGCCGTCCTTCACGCCCTGAAAGATGCAGCCGATGTTGGTTTTGCCCTTGGTGCGCGGCCCCAGCGACGCGGGATCGGGCAGCACGGCCTTCAAAAACTGCAGCGGCACAATCTGCTGGCCGTTATAATCGATCGGCTCGATGGAGGTCATGCCCACATCCTGCAGGCATTGCAGGTGCGTAAGGTAGCTCTGCCCGAACGTCATGAAAAAGCGGATACGCTTGATGCCTTTCAGGTTCTGGCCGAGGCTTTCCAGCTCCTCGTGGTGCAGCAGGTACATGTCGCGCTTGCCGATCTCCTTGAAATCGTACTCGCGCTTGATTTCCATGGGCTTGGTTTCCACCCAGCGGCCGTTTTCCCAATAGCTGCCGTTGGCGGTTACCTCGCGGATGTTGATCTCGGGATTGAAATTGGTGGCAAAGGGATAGCCGTGGTCGCCGCCGTTGGCGTCAAGGATATCCAGATAGTGGATTTCGTCAAACTGGTGCTTTTGCGCATAGGCGGAAAACACGCCCGTCACGCCCGGGTCAAACCCGCTGCCCAGCAGCGCGCAGATGCCCGCCTGCTTAAACTTATCACGGTACGCCCACTGCCAGCTGTACTCAAATTTCGCAGTTTCCGGCGGCTCGTAATTGGCGGTGTCCACATAATTTGTTTTGGTCGCCAGGCACGCGTCCATCACGGTCAGATCCTGATAGGGCAGGGCGAGGTTTAAGACCACGTCGGGCTTAAAGTCGTTGATGAGCGCGATCAGCTCATCCACATGGTCGGCATCCACCTGCGCGGTGCGGATTTTGGTTTTGCTGTCCTTAAGCTTTTCTTTCAGCGCGTCGCACTTGCTCACGGTGCGGCTGGCAATCAGTATCTCTTCAAAAACATCGCTGTTCTGGCAGCACTTGTGGATGGCCACCGAGGCCACGCCGCCGCAGCCGATAATCATACATTTTCCCATGATGGTTACGCTCCTTTCATTTGCAGCAGGATCTCCCGCGTCAGCTTGCAGGCCACGGCGGTCGACGCGCCGCTTTGGTCGTAATGCGGGGCCAGCTCCACGATGTCGCAGCCCACCAGCTGTACCTTGTGCAGCTGCAGCACCGCCGACAGCAGCTCCGTAAAGCTTACGCCGCCGGGCTCCGGCGTGCCCGTGCCGGGCAGCACCGCGGGATCCAGCACATCCAGGTCCAGCGTCAGGTACACGGGCTTGCCGTGCAGGGCCTTGAGCGTATCCCACCAGCTCTCCAGCGTAAAGCGGTGCAGATCGGTATGCTGCGCGGCAAACGCGAACTCCGACTTTTCCCCGCTGCGGATGCCAAACTGGTGGATGCGCCCGTCACCCGTAAGGTCCCACGCCCGCCGTATTACGCTGGCATGGGACAGGCGCTCACCCAGATACTCCTGCCGCAGATCGGTATGTGCGTCCAGGTGCAGGATATGCACCTCGGGATATTTTTTCAGCACCGCGCGCAGCACGCCCAGCGTAATCAGGTGCTCGCCGCCCAGCATCACGGGGCGCTTGCCTTCAAACAGGATATCCGCGGTGTGCTGCTCAATCATATCCAGCACCGCCTCGGGATTGCCAAACGGCAGCTCCAGATCGCCCACATCGCAGATCTGGCAGTCGGTCAGGTCGCGGTCGCAGTAAGGGGAATAGGTTTCCAGGCCGTAGCTGTCCTCCCGCATGGCGGCAGGCGCAAAGCGCGAGCCGGGCCGAAACGAGGCCGTGCCGTCAAACGGCACGCCGAACAGCACCGTGTCCGCCAGCTCAAAGGCCGTGTCGCAGCCGATAAAGGTCAACATGTTTCTATGCATTGCGCAGTGCCTCCTCCACGTAGTTGGGCAGCGCAAACGCGCCCGTATGCAGGGTGGTATTGTAATAGCGGGTGGGAATGTTGAGTGCGTTCCAGCGGTCGGCCTGCAGATCGTCTACGGGGTGCAGCGTGCCCGACGCAAAGCCGAACAGCCAGTGCCCCGTGGGGTAGGTGGGGATGTGCGCCTGATACACGCGGTTGATGGGAAACACGCTGTTGATGCGCACGTGCGCGCGCTTGAGCAGGGTTTGGTCCGCACGGTAGAACGGATCGTCGTGCTGGCTGACCAGAATGCCGTTTTCGGTAAGCGCGCTGTGGCAGCCGCCGTAAAACTCCTTGGTAAACAGCACCTCGCCCGGGCCGGACGGATCGTTGGAATCGACGATCACCAGATCGTAGGTTTCGTGGTTGTGGCGGATAAACTTCAGCCCGTCGGAGTAATGCAGCGTCACGCGCGGATCGCTGAAGCTGACGGACGTATGGGGCATAAACTGCTTGGCTACCTCCACCAGCCGCCGGTCGATCTCCACGATGTCGATGGTCTCGATCGTCTTGTACTTGCACAGCTCGCGCGCCACGCCGCCGTCCGCCGCGCCGAACACCAGCACGGAGCGGATGTCGGGGTTGACGGCCATGGGTACGTGCGTGATCATCTCGTTGTAGATAAACTCGTCGCGCTCGGTGAGCATCAGCACGCCGTCCAGCGTCAGCACGCGGCCGAACTCCGGCGTCATGTACACGGAAATCCGCTGATATTCGCTCTGCTCCTGATGCAGCTGCGCCGAAACCCGCAGCGACAGCCGCACATCCGGCGTGTGGTATTCGCTGAACCAGAGATCATCCATGATCCGGCACCTCCCGTACGACGTTGAGCCGCGAAATATCCATTGATTCGGGGCCGGTGAGCGTGCAGCCCTTCAGCTTGGCATAACGGATATACTCCGTAATTTGGGGCGTAATGCGCTCGCCCGGCGCCAGAATGGGGATGCCCGGCGGATAGCTCATCACAAACTCGGCGGACACGCCGCCCGGGCAGTCCGACAGCGGTACGCTCTCCTTTTTGGCGTAGAAGGCGGTCTGCGGCGAGTAAACCACCTCGGGGCTGATGTACTCGGTCTCCCACAGGCCCTTGCGCTCGCGCTTATACAGCCTGCGGATGTCGGACAGGGCGCTGATCAGCCGCTCGATATGCTTGTTTTTGTCACCCACGGACAGGTACGCCAGAATGTTGCCCAGATCGCCGAACTCCACCTGAATATCGTACTTGTCGCGCAGCAGATCATACACCTCAATGCCCGCCAGCCCGACATTCAAGGTATTGACGGACAGCTTTGTCTCGTCAAAATCGAAGATACTGTCTCCGTTGATCAGTTCCTCGGAAAACGCGTAATAGTCGCCCAGATCGTTAATCTCGTCGCGGGCATAGCGCGCCAGCCGCATCACCCGGCGAAACACCTCTTCGCCGTGCAGCGCTAGGTTGCGGCGGGAGATATCCAGGCTTGAAAGCAGCAGGTAGCTGGCGCTGGTGGTCTGCGTGATGTTGATAATCTGGCGCACGTAATCGGCGTTCACGCCCGCGCCGCACAGCAGCATGGAGCTCTGCGTCAGCGAGCCGCCGGACTTGTGCAGGCTGACCGCCGCCATGTCCGCGCCCGCCGCCATGGCGGAGAGGGGCATATCCGCCCCGAAATACAGGTGCGTGCCGTGCGCCTCGTCGGCCAGCATGCGCATGCCGTGGCTGTGCGCCAGCTGGGTGATGCGCTTGATATCGGAGCAGATGCCGTAATAGGTGGGATTGTTGACGAGGATCGCCTTCGCGTCGGGCGTGGCGGCCACGGCCTGCTCCACCGCCGCGTAGGTCATCCCCAGCGAGATGCCCAGCTGCGCGTCGGTTTCCGGATTGACGTACACGGGGATAGCCCCGCACAGCACCATGGCGTTGATCACGCTCTGGTGCACGTTGCGCGGCAGGATAATCTTATCGCCCGCCTTGAGCGTAGACAGCATCATCGCCTGCACCGCCGACGTGGTGCCGCCCACCATAAAAAATGCGTGCGCCGCCTGGAAGGCGTCCGCCGCCAGCTCCTCCGCCTCCTTGATCACCGACACGGGATGGCACAGGTTGTCCAGCGACTTCATGGAGTTGACATCCACGCTCATGCAGCGCTCGCCCAAAAACTCGGTCAGCATCTTGTTGCCGCGCCCGCGCTTGTGGCCGGGTACGTCAAAGGGTACAATGCGGTCGTTGCGCAGGTCTTCCAACGCATCCAAAAGGGGTGTCCTCGTTTGATCCATCAATGCGGTACCTCCCCGACGAGTGATCGGCGCGTCCCCAAAATAAAAGATGCACCCTGATACAAAGGGTACATCTTGTAATACGGCTTCGGGGGGCTGCAATGCAGCCGGTTACGGAACAATCAATCTGCGTCGGTTGCGCCGCCATCCCTATGGACCATCCAGAGTTTTCAGCAAAAACTTACGTATCACTACTCTTTTTGACCGTTTTACAAGCGTGTACCCAAGTACACTTGGTTATGAAGTAACCAACTGGCTATTCAGTAGCCAACTCATAAAATTTGCGCTCCTGTGCCCAGGCAAACCACGCCACGGGATTGGATGGGTATTCACGCAATCAAACCAGCGGATATCCTCCGCACTCGGCAGTGACCCGGCTGTCCGTATGGCCGTAGCTTCCCCGGGGGGAAGTGGGTCAGTAAGTTCTTGCCGCCAAAGCGGCACGAAACAGGGATATCATAATATGAATCGGGGGGAATGTCAATGGATGGCACGGGATTGCGGTGTCAACCGGATATTTTCGGGGTTCCATCATGCCGTATCGGCGCACGGAAGACTTCGCGTGCACATTTGCGCTTGCCCGCCTTACGCGGCGTTGCATCTGCCGCAGTGCACAAATTGCGCCGTGGCAGGCTGTTTGCCGCAGCGCGCCGCGCTTAGTCCTGTTCCACGTTCACAAAGGCGATCGCGTCAACCGATGCGGGCTGTATGCCCTCTGTTTCGTACCAGTCAATAAAATCGGAATCGACATATTCCTTGATCTGAATGGAGCTGCCGGGCATAATTGCCTTGTCGCTGTACATATCCGCGTCACTCATATACAGGATATTGCCGTCGGCATCCAGCAGTACCAGCACCACTTCCACATCATAGAGCGGTTCATCGGTATTATTGGTTACGGTCGCGTACATGTAATTATAGGTAGACCATCCCTCTTCCACATCCTCCGCGTAATCCGTGGTTACGGGAAGGCGCAGCGTAGTATAGTCATTGTCGCTCTTGCCGGTGATCGTGAGCATGTAATCATCCACATCGGATTCCTCAACATCCTCAATCTCGTCATAAATATACGCATAGGTATATTCGCCGGGCTGCAGATACTCCGCATATGCGTCCAAATAATCTGAAGACGTGATGGCATCCCCGTTCGTATCGAAAATTTCCAAAACTCCGGCGTTGACCTTAATGGGCTTATCCCCGATATTGTCAACCCTTGCATACGCATAGCCGTACATCCAGTAGCTGTTGATCACGATAAAGTTTTCCTGTGTAACGCTGAGTTTTCCGGCCGCAAACGCGGACACGGATATCAGCAGCACCAGCAAAGCTAAAATAAGCGCCAGAACCTTTTTCATCCTAATCTCTCCTTTATCCCCGTTGTACACCATGGCGGCGGTTACGCTGCGATTGTCACATCCACGCGGATGCATTCTCTGTGGAATGATCTTGCCGCAACTTGCCGTTTTGCCCGGTCTGCTTCTTTCAGTATACCATATGCATCGTTATAAAACAATGATTGCCCGCGGTGATCCATAGCCGGTTTATCCTTTATCTGCAAGGGATTGCGGCATAATTAACTGTTATTTTATGGTAATTCATGTACCTTTTCCGACAGCTGTAAAAAGCCGCTCCGCATGTGGCAGCCTTCCTGCTTGGGTCCCGTCGGCCTGGTGTTTATTCGTCTTTCAGGGTTACCGTATCCGGATCAACATGGCGCAGCGCTTCCCCCAGCTCGGCGGCCAGGTTCGCACGTACGGCAATGTAGTGTGCCAGATCGTTTTGGAGGAGGATGCCCGCTTTCTTGGGGGAGATGTCCCGATAGAGGGCCTGCAGGGTTTTAGGCTGTGCTTCTGCATTCAAAAACTGTTTTCCGTAAGCCGCCAGGGCCTGCAGCTCCAGCAGCCCGGTATAGGAAAACGTCATTAAGTACTCGGTATACTCGTACAATAGCTGCGCATCCGACCAGATGGCCGCCGCGTGCTGCTTTATCCCGGAAGCTTTGCCGGTTTGCCTGTAGATTTCATGCGCTTGCGCGTTCGCTTCGGCCTTATCCCGAACGGTTTGGATTTCTTCTCTGGTCAGCTCCATTATCCTTAACTCCTGCTCTTTGTCAGGCGGCTCCCCGCTACTGCACCGTGCTCAGCGGGAGGAACCCGCGCACGGACTGGCCGCCGACTGTTGTTTCCACATAGGCCCAGTTGCCGCCGCCGTTATACACGGCAAGGAAGGTAACCTGCTGCCCTTCGGCAAGCCGCACAATCGCGGTGCTGCCGGTCAGGGGGTCGTCGGTCAGGTTTACGCTGCAGGTGCAGTTGGCCTTGGTGTAGGCAAATGCCAGATAGGGGGCGCTGACGCTGCCGCTGATCTCGCTGCCCCGAACATAGCCCACGCGCACGGCGCCGCTGTTGGTATCGTACATCACCAAAAGCCAGCCGTCTTCCCAGCCGGCCACGTACACGGGGCCGTTGGTGCTGACGCAGGCCTTGCCGTTTGCGCCGCGGTAGGATGACGTGCTCGGCGCGGAATAGACGGCAAATTTCTGGTTGGCACTGAAGCTCTGGTAGGTAAAATCAAGCTCCGTTTCATATTCGCCGCCGGTGTCCTCGTCAAAGGTGATGTAATCCAGATAGTGCTTGCCGCCGGTGTTGTAGTTGCCGCTGTTGCGCATCTGCGCGCGCACTTCCTTCACCAGCGCCTCGTTGTCCCACTCCAGCGCCGTCAGCCGGTTGTAGACCAGCGTCTGGTTGTCGTCGCTCGCGTTCTTTGTATACCACGAAAGCTTGGAAAAATAGGCCTCGTACTGCCCGCCGGACTGGAACACATAGCCGTAGCGGGCAAAGATTTCATTGAGGATATAACCCAGCGACTCATAATCCCAGTCCCACAGCTCGGTCTCGGTCAGCCGCCGCGTATCGCTGTCGGGGATGATGTACTGCCGCGCCATGGCCAGCGCCGGCGCCAGCAGCAGGCACAGCGCCACCAGCGCGGCGAGCATTCTCTTTTTCATCGTCCATTCTCCTTCCGGACTCCGGTCGATCGGTTGCCTTGATTGTATCACAAATGACCAGGGGCAGCAATCCGCCGTATGCTGTGAATGGATATCCGCGCGGTTTTGCGATTACGCGCGCTGCCGTCGATTGTTTTATGCGCCCAGCAAGGGCTGGTCAAAGGCGAACAGCGCCTCGTTGATCTCGTGAATGTTATAGTTGCCCCGGCTGATGAAATATTCCACGATGATATCCGCCTTCTGTGCCCGGGACAGCGTGTAGCCCGCGCGGGACAGCAAGTCCTGCGTCTGCGGCAGGGACAGCCGCAGCGCTACCGCCAGCGCGACCGCCGTCGGCTTGGAGGGCCGGTAGCCCGGGTTGGAGCGGATCTTGGAAAACAGCTTGCGGTCGATGTTCGCCCGCTTATACACCGCGACGTCCGTCATGCCCCCGGCATCAATCAGCGCCAGCAGCGTGGGGGTAAACGGCCCCATCCGGCTGTCGATCGCGTCCTCCAGCGTGGGGGCGGGCTCCGCCTTGGCATCGTATGCCGCGTATACATCCGCTTGCCGGGCAATGCGCTGTGCACACTCGCCCGTCAGCACGCCGGGCCGCGCGCGCAGGTGCGCCCGATCAATGCGGGCCTGCACATACTGGTCGTCGATATAGGCGGCGATCCCCGCAAACAGCTTCCACGAAAGCCGGAACGACTGCGCGTCGTACACCACAAGGATGACGTCCAGCTCGTTTTCCAGCAGAAACGCACTGATTTCACTGATGGCCACCTGCAGCGCCTGGTCCTTGGGATAGCCGTAAATGCCGGATGCCAGCAGCGGAAACGCGACGGACTGCAGGCCCCGCTCCACGGCCAGCGCCATAGCGCTGCGGTAGCAGGCGCGCAGCAGCTGTTCCTCGCCCTGACCGCCGCCCTGCCACACGGGCCCCACCGTATGGATCACATACCGTGCCGGCAGCCGAAAGCCGGGCGTGATAACGGCCTTGCCGGTCTCGCAGCCGCCGATTGCCTCACATGCCGCCCGCATCTGGTCGTATCCGGCGACGTCGAATATCGATCCGCACACGCCGCCGCCGGGCAGCAGCCGGTCGTTAGCGGCGTTGACAATCGCGTCAGCCTGTATATGCACAATGTTGTCCCGCACAATTTTCAGCGGCACGCGCTCCACCTCTTTGTTTTTTGTCGCTTTACAGGCGACCTTAAGCTCCGTCCCATCCAGTATACTACAGGTAACACAGGCAAGGAGGCATACCCATGAAAAAAGATTGGAAAGAGCTTGTATTTATTCTGGATAAGAGCGGATCGATGGGCGGGCTGGAAAGCGACACCATCGGCGGCTACAACGCGATGTTGCAAAAGCAGCAGCAGCAGGCGGGCGCGTGCAGGATCACCACCGTGCTGTTTGACTCGCATGTCCGCCTGCTGCACGACCGCACCGACCTGTGCGGCGTGCGCCCCATCACAAGCGACGATTATTGCGCCGGCGGCTCAACCGCGCTGATCGACGCCATCGGCATGACGCTGGATAAGATCGCAAACGCGCAAAAGCACACCGATTCTGCCTATAGGCCGGAGAGCACGCTGGTCGTTATCATCACCGACGGCGAGGAGAACGCCAGCCGCGAGTACACGCTTGACGCGGTGCGCCGCAGGATCGAAACGCTGAAGGCTGAGCATAGCTGGGAGTTTATCTTTCTGGGCGCCAACATCGACGCCGTGACAACCGCCGCGCAGTACGGCATTGCCAAAGACCGCGCCCAGAACTACCATGCCGACAGCCAGGGCGTAGCTACCAACTACCGCGCCATGAGCAGCGCCGTTACCCATTTCCGCACCGGCGACCGGGAGATGCGCGGCTGGAACGACGCGATTAAAACCGACTTTACGGGACGCGATAAGCAATAATCCATATACAATAACGGGCAGCGGCCAAAAACGGCCGCCGCCCGCTTTTACTATACTCCTTTTCCGCCGCCTATTGCGGTTTGCGGCAATCCGTGCCATAATGAGAACAAACGTTTGCTAGAGGTGCGGCATGGACGAGCCTATACGCGTATCGGTGCGAAACCTGGTGGAGTTCTCCATACACGGGGAGGACATCTTTCCCGCGTCCGCCAATCGCGATATGCTGGCGGGTGCCAAGGGGCACAAGGCGCGGCAGGGCCGGCTGGACGACAAATGGCAGACGGAGGTGCCGCTGCGCCTGATGACGGAAGCGGAGGGCCTTGCCTTTTGCATTACCGGCCGGATGGACGCGTATTGCGACGCGGACGTGCCGATCATCGAGGAATTGAAGCTGTGTTGGGCCGACGCGGCTCCTCCGCGGGCCGCGCTGCCGGCGCACCGCGCGCAGGCCGTGGTCTACGCCCATATGCTCTGCGCGCAGACCGCAAAGCCCGCCGTGGAGATCCGCGTGGTGTATGTAACCGAGGGCGGCGCACAGCAAGCCAGCTTTGCCGAAACCCTGTCGGCCGGCGCGCTGGAAGCGGAGTTTACGGCGCTTCTGCGCGCGCTGGCCCAGTGGGAAAGCCTGCAGATCAAGCATCGGGCAAAGCGCGATCAAAGCCTGCAGGCGCTGCCCTTTCCGTTTGACAGCTACCGCTCCGGCCAGCGGGAGATGGCCGTGCAGGTTTTCACCGCGATCAAAAATCAAAAGCGGCTGTTTGCCAGCATGCCCACCGGCACGGGTAAGTCCGCCGCCGTGCTGTATCCGTCGCTTAAGGCGCTGGGGCAGGGGCTGACCGGCCAGATCTTTTATCTTACCGCGCGCACCACCGCCCGCCAGGCGGCGCTGCAGGCGCTGGGGCTGATGCGCGAAAAGGGCATGCATGCGCGCAGCCTTATCCTCAACGCCAAGGAAAAGCAGTGCCCGGGTTACAGCCGCTGCCATCCGGATTTTTGCCCGCGCGCGAAGGGGCACTTTGTCCGGCTGCCCGCGGCGCTGGACGAAATGCTGCAAGTAACCGACTGGAACGGCGATGCGGTGGCCGCCATGGCTGAAAAACATTCGCTTTGCCCGTTTGAGTTCGCCCTGTCGCTTTGCGAGATCGCGGATGTGGTGATCTGCGATTACAACTACGCCTTTGATCCCGCCGTGCGCATCAAGCGGATCTTTGATTGGCGAGCGAACCTGACGCTGCTGGTAGACGAAAGCCACAATCTGGCGTCCCGCACGCGGGAGATGCTTTCCGGTGTCAGCGACGGCGAAGCCCTGTGTGCGTTTCGCCGCAGCCTTGGCCGTGCTGCCGGCCGGAAAGGGCCGCTGTACAAGGCGCTTACCGGCGCATTGCATGTGCTGCGCGCCATCCCGATGGACGAAGACCAGACGGAAATCCCGCTGCCCGCCCTGCCGCCCGATCTGCCGGAGGCCATGCGCGCGCTGCTGGAGGCGGTAACGGACGCCTTTGCCGCGCCGCCGCCGGGCGAAGCCGGACAGGGGCTGGGGGAATTGTACCTCGCCGTAATCGGTTTTGTTGCCGCTGCGGAGCGCGACGGGCAAAACTACGCCGTGCTCTGCCGCAGGCAGGGCAGGGAGCACGCCGTAAAGCTATGGTGCCTGTCGGTGGCCGAGCATCTGACGGAAGCCACCAGGCGGCTGTCGGGCGTGGTATATTTTTCCGCCACGCTGTCGCCGCTGACCGCCATGCGTACGCTGCTGGGCGGCACGGAGGAGGACGCCTGTTTCGCGCTGCCCTCGCCCTTTCCGCCCGAAAACCTGCGTGTGATCCGCCACCGCATCGACACGCGCTACGCCATGCGCCGGCAGACCGCACCCCGAGTGGCGGCGGCCATCGCGCAGGCATATGCCGCCGCGCCCGGCAAGTATATCGCCTATTTCCCCAGCTATGCCTATCTGCGGCTGGTCGCGGGCGAGCTGGCCGCCGCCGCGCCCGCCCTGCCGATGCTGGTCCAGCGGTCCGGCATGGCCGACGACGACCGCGACGCGTTTTTATCGCGCTTCACCGCCGACGGCAAGCCGCTGCTGGGTCTCGCGGTACTGGGCGGCGTGTTTGCCGAGGGCATCGACCTGCCCGGCGAGCGCCTGTGCGGCGTGATGATCGTGGGCGTGGGCCTGCCCATGCTCTGCCCCGAGCAGGAGGCCCTGCGCCGCCATTACGGCCAAACCCTGGGCGACGGCTTTGCCTACGCCTACCGCTACCCCGGCATGCAAAAGGTGCTGCAGGCCGCCGGCCGTGTGATTCGGTCGGAGACGGATAAAGGCACGGTGCTGCTGATCGACAATCGGTATTTTTCGCGGGAGTATCTTTCCCTGTGCCCGCCGCACTGGCGATTTTCGGCGTAGCAGGCTGCCGGGTCTTCTTCGTTTGCGATTGCCGTCAAGCGTACGGGTATGCCGCTTCAGGATGTCCGCACACGATCAACCGTTAGTCTTCCCGCCGTCACGTCGCTGCGGCCATAAATGAATAATCATCCCATCGCTGCATAAGTAAAATCATCAACACAGGCGCATCGGCATTTCCACAATCGCGCTGTTGAATAATACCTGTATACTCCCTTATATTGACACAGTTGTAAAAGTATGGTATCGTGAAAAAAATTAAAGGAGAACGACTATGGATTTTGTCACTAAATTCATTGATATTCTTAAATCTATGGGCGATAACTGGGTCCTGTACACCGTGCTGATCGTTGTAGCGAACTTCTTCATTGCGCTGTTCTTCTGCAGCCGGAACTTCTGGCGGTTCTCCATCAAGTTCGCATGGCTGGTTGCCATCGTATTGTGCATTATCGAGGCGCTGGTTGCCCTGCTGATCTTTTAAAAAGATAAGCAGGCTTCTGCCGGTACGGATGCCGCCATATTTATATGAATTGATACGTAATTTCCCTTCCTTCCATTGCTTCGAAAAAATCATGATCTCCCTTCAATATTCTGCGTATGACGGCTTATGTTTTCCATACTTTCATTTTTGCATGAAACAAAGTTTCCTTGCCAGAGATCGATTGCACAGCGCTTGCCCGGCAGGACCCGTATGGATTGTATAAGCACAAGGAAAGAACGACATGAATATTATTGATTATGGAATTGTTATCCTGATTGCTTTTTCAACGATCTTTGGATTTTTTCGCGGCTTTACGCAATCACTGCTCAGCTTATCCGCACGCCTGGTAACGTTTCCGCTGTTATTCTGGCTCGCCCCGAAAATTGCACAGCTTGTAACGTCCAACACCGAAATCATGGAGGTTTTATCCAACTGGTTTTCGGTTGGCGAATCACCGTCCATGCTGGCTTTATCCCCGATTTCCGCCCTTAACCTGGACACGCTTTCCGCTTTGCTTGAAAGCACGAAGCTGCCCGAAATCTTCCGCAATCTTCTGGAAACCAGGTTTACCCAGCAGGCTTTATCAACGGTCGATCAGCTTACGACCTCCGCGGGGGACTATATCAACCAAACCGTACTGACCCTGATTATCAATGCGCTGAGTTATTTTTTATGCTTTATCGTCTTTGTGATTTTGATAAAGCTGCTCCTGAACTTTATCAACGTTCTTTTCCAGCTGCCCATCCTCAAGCACTTCGACCGGCTGTTGGGCGCCGTGTGCGGGTTTGCGCTTGGGTGCATCCTGTGCCTGGTATTTGTATCCGCCGTGCCGCTGCTTGAAAGTGTTTTCCCCAACGATACTTTTTTCGGTCTGGTTCAGGACAGCATGCTCGCAGGATATTTCCAGAGCAATGCGTTAAGCACGTTCATCTACGGCGGACAATTCTAAAAAGGCGGTTATAGCAATGAAAAACAAGCGTTTTATCGGGCACCGGCAGATCATATTCTGTATCGTGGCAGCGTTGGTGTTTTCCTTTTTCAATCCGTATCTGCCGGCAATTATCGCGGATCATGGCCTGGTATCCTCCGCGCAGGCCATAACGATAGACTGGGATTCGCTTCGCCGGCAATTTCCGGAAACGGTGGACGGCAAGCAGGCGTACTGGAACCATGCCGGCATTGACGAGGACGAGTACCAGAGCCGGACGGATTATTACAACAACCGGTATACCCTAACCCCCTGCAAAAAGCACACCACCGAGGTGCGGGACACCTGTAATACCTATTCCAACCGTACCCAATGTGCCGGATTTGCGGCGCTGATTTCCAAAAAGATCCACGGCGAAATGGAAAACCAGCTGACTGGAAACTGGCTGTACCATGCGATCTATGACGAGCTGAAG
>DAOPIR010000051.1:0-16327 GCA_035399245.1 Candidatus Limiplasma sp. | reverse complement strand
GGGACTGGCAATGATCCTGCCGGCCGGACTGATCTATCGGCATCGGAAATCCCGTAAAACGGCGATCCTCGGCATGATCGTCGGCTCGGTAGCGGCAACAATTGCGGGCGTACTGCTGAATGTTTATCTGCTGATCCCGTTCTACGCGGTGGCGTTTCATATGCCGGTGGATACCATCATTGCGATGGGGCAGAGCGTGGCACCGAGCATCGACAGCGTTTGGAAGCTGGTGCTTATCATCACCGCACCGTTCAATGTGCTTAAATGGTCGGCCATCAGCCTGGTCGGCGGGCTGATCTACAAGCCGCTGTCGCCGATACTGCACGGTAAAAAGCTCGCATCGTAATCAGGAGAGGAGCGCTTGCATGGCGCGATTGAACACGCATTCCGCGGAGGAGACCAAGGCGCTGGGGCAGGCGCTGGCGGCGCAGCTGGCCGCAGGCGATGTAATTTTACTGGAAGGCGATCTGGGCGCGGGCAAAAGCGAACTGGCGCGCGGTATCGCACGCGGGCTGGGCATTGCCGGCCATGTGCCCAGCCCAAGCTTTACCATCCTGCAGGTGTATGAGGACGGCAGGCTGCCGCTGTATCATTTTGACTGGTACCGTATCGCAAGCGCCGAAGAGCTGTACGAGCTGTCGCTGGACGAATACCTGTACGGCGACGGGGTATCCGTGGTCGAATGGCCGGCCATGGCGGAGGAAGCCGTACCCGAGACCTATCTTCAAATCAGCATCCGCACCACGGGCGAAACGGACAGAGAGCTGTCCCTGGAATCGGTAGGCGGGTTTCACCCATTGGACACAGCAAAACTGGAGGCATGGCAATGATCATTCTGGCGGTGGATACATCCGGCCCCGTATGCGGCGTGGCGGTTACACGCGATCAGCAGGTGATTTATGAAGCACTGGCCGTCAACAAGCATACCCATTCCGCCAGCCTGCTGCCGATGATCGACGAGGCGCTTGTGCGCTGCGGATTGACCGTGGCGGATGTGGATTTATTGGCCGTCGTGGTCGGCCCCGGATCGTTTACCGGCGTCCGGATCGGCGTGAGTACCATCAAAGGAATGGCGCACGGCGCGGGTAAACCGTGCGCGGGCGTCAATGCCCTGCAGGCGCTGGCGGCGGGTATATCGCAGACCGATGATTTGATCTGCCCGATACAGGATGCGCGCGCCGGACAGGTATACGGCGCCGCGTTTGCAAGCGGCATGCCGCCTGTACGTATCGTGGAGGATCGGGCCGCGAAGCTGGAGCTGTATCTGGACGCCGTATTGCAGCAGGCAAAGAACGGCCAGAAGCTGGTGTTTGTCGGCGACGGCGTTAAACCGTATCATGATTCCATCGTGCAGGCGCTGGGAGATCGCGCGGTGTTCCCGCCCGCACATTTCGGCTATTTACGCCCGTCGTCGGTCGCACTGCTGGCGCAGCAGGCAACGCCGGTGGATTACCTTACGCTGATGCCGTACTATCTGCGCGCACCGCAGGCGGAACGCGCCCGCCGGGGGAAAGCATGAGGATCCGCCGTATGACGGACGCGGATGTAAAGGCGGTGCATGCCATAGAGCAGCACACCTTTTCCATGCCGTGGCCGGAGGAAAGCTTTCACCATGAGATGCTGGAAAATCCGGCGGCACGCTATCTGGTAGCCGTGGATGACGAGGGTACCGTTATCGCCTATGCAGGCGCATGGATAATATTTGAGGAATCACACATCACAAACATCGCCGTGGATCAGGCCTATCGCGGACAGGGAATTGGGGAAACGCTAACCAGAGCGCTCATCCAATACGCCGCCAACCTGGGCGTGGACTATATGACGCTGGAGGTGCGCCGCAGCAATCTGGTAGCGCAGGGCATGTACGAAAAGCTTGGCTTTATCAAGCTGGGTGTGCGCAAGCGCTACTATACCGATAATCAGGAGGATGCACTTTTGATGGTGCTGCAAACCATGCCGGAAATCGAGGAAGATTTCAGCGAGTAATATTACGCTATACTATAAACGACGGAAGCTGCCGTACCGGGCAGACTTCGATTAATAAAACAGCAAGAATTCACATTCCAGCCGCCCGTTGTACAGGCGGCGTTTTCGATCGGCGCGACGGCTGAAATACCGTTCAAACGCGGGATCGGAGCAAAGCACGCCCATCTTCCAGGTCGGATGACGCTTGAGCAGCTGTCCCATTTCGCGGTAGAGCGCATGGCAGCTGTCGGTGTCCGACAGCCGCTCACCATAAGGCGGATTGCAGAGGAACACGCCGCCTTGCTGGGGCAGCGTCAGCGTACGCAGATCCTGTACCTCCACAGGAATACGGTAGGCAAAGCCGGCCTGCGCGGTATGCTTATCGCATAGCGCAATTGCTTCGGGGTCGATGTCGCTGCCGCCGATATCAAACGCGGTATCGGGCGTGTAGGCCGCCTGCGCTTCCTGCCGCAGCGCCTGCATGGCGTCCTTGGGCATAAAGGCGTACTGTTCGCAGGCGAAGCTGCGCTTCAAACCGCTGGCACGGTTGGCAGCTTTCAACGCCGCTTCTACCAGCAGCGTGCCCGTGCCGCAGCACGGATCATACAGCGGCTTGTCCGGTGTCCAGGGCGACAGCTCCACCATGGCGGCGGCCAGCGTTTCCCGCAGCGGGGCTTCCCCGTTCCAGGTACGGTAACCGCGGCGGTTGAGCGCGTCGCCGCTCATATCCAGCGTAATGCGCAGCTGATCGCTGCGGATGGAAACCTCAATGGGATAGGTAACGCCGGTTTCCGGCAGGGCAGATACGTGCAGCCGCTCCAGAAGACGGTTCACAATGGCTTTTTTAGTGATGGACTGGCAATCCCGCACGCTCATCAGCTGGCTGCGCACGCATTTGCCGCTGACGTGGATCGCCGCGTCGCGCTCAAGATAGGTTTCCCACGGAATGCGGGAAACCGATTGAAACAGCTCCTCAAAGGTTTTGGCTTCGCCCTCGTGCAGCACCAGCAGCACGCGGTCCGCCGTCCGCAGCCAAAGGTTGGCGCGGAATGCGTCAATCCATTCTCCGGTAAAGCGCGCGCCGCCGGCTTCGGCTTTGGCCGCGATATGCATGTGCTTGAGCTCCGTTGCCGCAACGCCTTCCAGCCCAAAGGCGGCGGAGGCGATAAAGGTGGTGGTCATGGTATCCCTCCCTTGCACACAGTGTACGATGGAACGGCGAAAATGTAAACCGCAGAAATATCTTGCAGATAACGCATGAATGTGTAAAATAGGGAAATAGAGGGAGTGTGATGGGAATGACGGAGCAAGTGCTGCTGGCCATGATCGAATATGACCGGGGCGACGCAAGGCGGATCAACCATTTCCTCAAGGTATACGGGTTTGCCAGGGCTATCGGAACGGGGGAAAAGCTGGATGCGGCAACGCAGGAAACGATTGAGATCGCGGCGCTGACCCACGATATCGGCATCCATAACAGCGAAAAAAAGTATGGAAGCGCTGCCGGTAATTATCAGCAGATCGAAGGCCCGCCCGAAGCCGAAACACTGCTGCGCGGGCTGGGCGTGGCCGAGAAAACGATCAGCCGCGTATGCTGGCTGATTGCGCATCACCATACCTACGGCAATATCTGCGATATGGACCATCAGATATTGGTCGAAGCGGATTTTCTGGTTAACGCATACGAGGACGCACTCAGCGCGGGGGCTATCCGTGCATTTGAACACAAAGTCTTTCAAACACAGACGGGAAAAGCACTGCTGCAAAGCGTATATGGCGGTGCGGCAAAAAATCGTGTACAATAGTAGCATGGAAAACAGAAGTCGGGAAGGAGATGCAGAGAATGCGTGTATTTTTAATCGTGCTGGATTCTGTGGGCGCGGGCGAGCTGCCGGATGCCGCGGCATATGGTGATACGGGTGCAAATACGCTCAAGCACGTACTGGAAGCGGAACACCCGAAACTGCCGAACCTGAAGAAGATGGGCCTTTGCTCCATTGAAACCATGCCCTGCAAACAACCCGCGGACGCGGTTGGCGTTGCGGGCCGTGCCATAGAAAAAAGCCCCGGCAAGGATACCACTACCGGGCACTGGGAGATGGCAGGCGTACGGCTGAACAAGCCGTTTCCCACCTATCCCAAGGGATTTCCGTCCGATGTGATCAAAGCGTTTGAGCAGGCGATCGGCCGCAAAACCTTGGGCAACTATGCCGCCAGCGGTACCGTGATTATTGAGGATCTGGGCGAAAAACATCTGCGCACCGGCTATCCCATCGTGTATACCTCGGCGGACAGCGTGTTTCAGATTGCCTGCAACGAGGAAATTGTCCCCGTGGAGATGCTGTATGCGTGGTGCGGCATTGCGCGCGATATTTTAACGGGCGACCATGCCGTGGCCCGTGTGATCGCGCGGCCGTTTATCGGCAAGCATAAAGGCGAATTTACGCGAACTAAGAAACGCCGGGATTTCAGCCTGGTGCCGCCCGCGCCTACGATTTTGGATGAGCTCAAGAAAAACGGATATTTTGTAATGGGCATCGGGAAGATCGAAGATATTTTCGCGCATCGCGGGCTTACGGAAAGCGTGCACGCAATGGGCAATCCCGACTGTATGGACGAATGGATACGGATGATGCACCGTGATTTTGACGGGCTGACCTTTATCAACCTGGTGGATTTTGATATGCTCTACGGCCATCGCCGCGACGTGAAGGCCTATGCAAGCGCGCTGGAAGCGTTCGACGTAAAGCTCGGGGAGGCACAGGCGATTGCGCGGGAGGACGATCTGCTGATCATTACCGCCGACCACGGCTGCGATCCCACGTTCCACGGCACCGATCACACCCGCGAGTATACGCCGATCCTCGCCTGGTCAAAGCAGATGAATTCGTTCCGCTCCATCGGCACGCGGGCAACCTTTGCCGATATCGCGGCCACGATCGCCGAGCTTTTCGATCTGCCGCAGCGCTTTGACGCCGTATCCTTTGCTAATATATTAAACAGGAGGACAACGAATGACCTATCAGGAGAAAATTGACCAGGCCGCCGCGTTTATCCATCAGCAGTGCGGCAGAGCGGACATTGCCGTGGTGCTGGGCAGCGGACTTGGTGACTATGCCGATCAACTGGAAGGTGGTAAGACAATTCCGTACAAAGATATCCCCAATTTCCCCGTATCCACGGTAGAGGGCCACGCGGGCAACTGGCACGCGGGCACGCTGTTCGGCAAACGCGTGTATCTGATGCAGGGACGCTTTCACGCTTACGAGGGTTACAGCATGGAGGAGGTTACCATGCCCATCCGTGTTATGGCACGCCTCGGTGTTAAAACACTGATCCTTACCAACGCGGCGGGCGGAATCAATACCGATTTTCCGCAGGGCTGCCTGATGCTGATTGACGATATAATCAATCTTACCGGCCGCAATCCGCTGATTGGCCCGAATATGAAGGAATTCGGCCCGCGCTTTCCCGATATGACGTATGCGCTGGATCCCAAGCTGAAGGCGCTGGCGAAGGAAACCGCGAAGAAGCTCGATATCCCGCTGCAGCAGGGCGTATACTGCGGGATGATTGGCCCCAGCTACGAAACACCGGCAGAAATTCGCGCCCTGCGCATTTTAGGCGCGGACGCTGTAGGCATGTCCACTGTGCCGGAGATCATCGTAGGCAGGCACTGCGGCATGCAGGTAATGGGCATCAGCTGCATTACCAACATGGCAGCCGGCATTTTGGACAAGGAACTGGATATGTATGAGATCATTGAGACCGGCAAACGTGTGAAGGATATCTTTGCTCAATTGATTGATGGGATTATTGCTGAAATCCGGTAAAATGACAACGATAAAATGCGCGCGGGCTTTACTTCTTGTTTCCCTGCAAGGTATCGCGCACATAGCCGGTTAAAATATCCACAATGCGGGCATTGCGGCCGCCGCCCCGCACAATTACATCCGCAAAATCGATATAGTTGCGGATGTATTTGTTATACATCGGTTTTACGGTGGTCAAATATTGGGCGGAAATATTGTCGATGGAACGCCCGCGCTCATTGATGTCGCGCTCAATGCGGCGCAGCAGGCAAATATCGGTTTCCACACTCATGTAGAGCTTCAGAAACATTTTGGCACACACCCGCGGATCGTGGAACACATGGATGCCTTCCACGATGCATACATCTGTAGGTTGAATCCAGATATCGTCACGGTCGGCGCGGAGGTGGTGCACGAAATCGTACGCCTTTTGCGTGATGGGCCTGCCCTCCAGCAGCGAAGTAATGTCGCTGAGAAACAGATCGTGATCAAAAATCTCCGGTTCGTCGTAGTTGAGCACCACCCGCTCCGGAAAGCTGAGCTCGGCAAAATTACGGTAATAGCTGTCATGATTGATGATAATGCAGCCGTCGCCGATAGAGGTTTTCAATTCCTGCGCCAGCGTACTTTTTCCGCTTCCGCTCGCGCCGCAGATTCCGATGAGCAGCATAGTTATCAGCCTCACTAATTTTGATAAACTTTATATAGCGAACGTCCCAAAGGGCTATTCCTTTTGCAGAAATTCTTCCATCACGTAGCCTTCCGCTACGTCGGTTTTTACATGCACCCAGCCTTCCTGGGGCATGCTCTCCAGCACCAGCAGGCGCTGCCCCTTGTACAGCAGCAGCAGGATATCGGAAGCAAGGTTAGGCTCGGAGCGCAGGTTGAGCCATGAGTCATCGCCGATGTTTGCAACAGTGGCGTACCACTGGCCTTCCTCTGCGGTTAAGGTGGTTGGCATCAGTGTGGGACGCGGCGTAGGCGAGGGCGCCGGATCGGCCTCCCGGGTGAACACGGCGGATACGGAAGGCAGATTGAGCGCCGGTACCGTATAGCGCATCAGCGTAACGCCGGGGTAGTAAAACGCAAGAATCTCGGTATAGGTAAAGCCGTACTGGCTTGCCATCTGCTCCGCGCCATACTGGCTCATGCCAACGCCATGGCCGAAGCGGCGGGCCTCCACCAGGAAGGCATCGTTTTGCTCCGTCACGGTCCACAGCTCGTTGTCATACTGGTTTATGCTTAAGCCAAGCGCGGTTTCCGCATCCGGAAAAATCGGAATATCCAGCGTTACCGCGTTTTTAGCCGGTTCAAAATCACCATACACGGGCTTGGGTGTCGCAGTCGGCGCGGGCGTTGCGGTCGGTTCGGGCGTCACAGTTACGGCGGCGGTTTGATCCGGCGGCGCTGTGAAGAGGCTGACCTCGATGGTATCGTTGAGGGCGGAGGAAACCACGCTGGAGTTGATGACAACGGGATCGGTACGCGTGCGCGCGGAATAGGTAAACGTGATGTGGAACATCGTGTATACGCGCGAAGGATCGGCATACATCGGCGTATCGACCGATACGGCGGTGATGGTATCGATGCGCAGGCTTTCGGCGGAGGCGTCGTAGCCCTGCGCTACCAGCTCGCCTTTCAGTTCGGCGGCAATCAGCGCGCGCAAGCCGTAGGGCGTTTGATCCACGCCGGACGCGGCTTTTTTCAGCGTTACGCTTTTGACAACGCTCTTGGGGTTTTCCAGATCATAGGGATCGTCCCGCATGTCCAGATAGCCGGTTTCGTCTCCGGCGCCCCACTGGTTTTCCACCAGCTCGGTCTGGCCGCCGTTGGAGGATCCGTAATAGCACATAGCGAGGCTGCCGTTATAAAACGCGCACACGCCGGCGGTAGCTTGCACGGCTTGCGCGGCGCGCGTGTTGGCGTCGCTGCGGCCTTTATATACCTGATCGTTGGTGGTATCGGACAGATCATAATCCCGCGCGGTGCTGCTAAGCGCTTTGCGGATGGCATAGGTGCGCGCGGCAATGGTCTGCGCCTTGAGCGCTTCCAGCGGGAAGGAGTCGCTCATCTCATAAGGCACCACGCCCAACAGGTAGGTTTCCACATCAATGGAGAGGATCAAGCGGATGGTGCCGTCGCTGACGCTTAATGTAAGGTCACCTTCATACAGCGCGGCTTTCCCCAAAAAGCGCAGGCCGTTTTCCCGGCCCGTATCATCCTGGCAGCGGGTCAGCGTCAGCGTATCGCCGCTGCCGATGCGCATGCCCGCATAATCAACATACAGCGTGTCGTCGATCAGCAGCACGGTAATCTCGCTGTCGCGCGGAAAGAGCATCGTAACCCCGCCCATGTCCATGGTATAGGTGCCGTTGATCTCCAGCGTTGCCTGCGTGGTGACATCCGGCCGCGTGAGCAGGATGCGCAGCGTATCCGGCATGCTGCCGGCAGCGGCGGGGATGACCGTTTCCGTGGACACGGTTACCGTGCCCAATCCCTGCAGCGGCAGGATCAGGATCGTCAGCAGCAGGCAGACGGCCAGGATGGATTGGCGGAATTTACGTTTCATGGATCAGTCCTCGGGCTTATGGATGGTATCGCAGTAATAGCAGCGGTATTGTTTCTTTTCGGCATCGGCCAGCACAAATACCTGCTGGATTTCCTGCTCGGTCTGGGTGATGCAGCGCGGATTTTTGCACTTGAGCACGCCCACCACGCGCTGGGGAACCGTAAGGTGCTGTTTATCGATCAGCTTGCCGTCCTTGATGGTATTCACGGTCGCACCCGCGTCGATATAGCTGATAATCTCCAGATTGAGGGGGATCAGCTCGTCGATCTTGATGATATCCTTGCGCCCCATGCGTTCGGATTTTGCGTTTTTGATGATGGCGACCGAGCAATCCAGCTTGTCCAGCCCCAGATAGCGATAGATGCGCATGGCGCCGCCGGCGTGGATGTGGTCGATCACATAGCCATCCTGAATTTCATTGATATTCATTTGGCCGCCTCCAATAGCTTTAATATCAGCGCTTCGCGCATATACTTGCCGTAGAGCACCTGCTTAAAGTAGCAGGCGCGGGGATCGTTGTCCACCGCGACGCTGATCTCGTTTACGCGCGGCAGCGGATGCATTACGGTTAAATCCTTGCGCGCGGGCCGTAGCATGGCCGGCGTCAGGATGTAGCTGTCCTTCAGGCGCACGTAGTCGGCTTCGTTGAAAAAGCGCTCGCGCTGCACGCGGGTCATATAGAGGATATCCAGCGTCCCGATCACATCCTCCAGCCGCTCTACCTCAGTAAACGGAACACCGAGCGATTTCATTCCCTCGCGCAGATATTCGGGGATGCGCAGCTCGTCCGGCGAGACCAGCACAAAACGGATGGACTTGTAGCGCGCCATGGCGTTCATCAGGCTGTGCACCGTGCGGCCGAACTGCAGGTCGCCGCACAGACCGATTACCAGCTGGTTCATGCGGCCCTTTTCGCGGCGGATGGTTAAAAGGTCGGCCAGTGTCTGCGTGGGGTGATGGTGGCCGCCGTCGCCCGCGTTGATAATAGGCACAGGGGAGAAGTTCGCCGCCACGGTTGGCGCGCCCTCCTTGGAATGGCGCATGGCGATGATATCGGCATAGCAGCCCACGGTACGCACCGTGTCGGCTACGCTTTCGCCCTTGGAAACGGACGAAGCCGACGCATCGGCAAAGCCCAGCGTCTGCCCGCCCAGCTCGATCATCGCGGCCTCAAAGCTGAGCCGCGTGCGCGTAGAAGGCTCGTAAAACAGCGTGGCGAGCTTCTTGCGCCGGCAGGCATCGGCATAGTCGTCCGGATGGGCGATAATATCGTCGGCGGTATCCATGAGCGCGTCCAGCTCGTCAAGGCTCCAGTCAATGATGTCCAGCATATGTCGCATGGTGAAATCCTCCCATACTCTATTCAGTCAGCTTTGCCATCCAGCCCGCATCGGCGGGATTGTTGCGGAAGTCCAGCAGCGCCTGCTTGTGATTTGCGGGAATGTAGCCCAGCTCGGCGGCCACATCTACCAGCACGTCGAGGTTGGACAGGCTCACATTGCGGACGTTCGCGGCGGCAAGCCGGTCGATACCCTTTTGCATGCCGTAGGTAAAGATGCTGGCAATGCCAAGCACTTGCGCGCCGGCCTCGCGCAGTACATCCACCACCTCGATCACGCTGCCGCCGGTGGAGATCAAATCCTCGATCACGACCACCTTCTGGCCCTTGTCCAGCTTGCCCTCGATTTGGTTGTTACGGCCATGGCTTTTAGCGCCTGAACGCACATAGCCCATGGGCAGCCCCATCAGCTGGGCGGTGATAGCGGCATGCGGGATGCCTGCGGTGCTGGTTCCCATCAGTACCTCGCAGTCCGGATATTCGGTTTGAACGGTGTGCATGAGCCCGTTTTCGACCTGCGTGCGTACCTCGGGGTAGGATAACGTCAGCCGGTTGTCGCAGTAAATGGGGCTTTTAATACCGCTGGCCCAGGTAAACGGCTCCTGCGGACGCAGGAACACGGCTTGAATGGATAAAAGCGCTTTGGCAATCTCTCGCTGCATATTAGGTTCTCCTTATCCTAAAAAGTCTTTGACGCATTTGCGGTAAGCGGCTACGGGATCATCCGCCTGCGTGATGGGACGGCCAACCACAATGTAGTCGCTGCCGCTGAGCCTGGCTTTAGCGGGTGTCATCACGCGCTGCTGATCATCGGCGGCACTGCCGGCAAAGCGGATGCCCGGCGTTACGGTTTGAAAATCCTGCCCGCAGGCTTGCTTTACCAGTGCGGCTTCCAGCGGGGAGCAGACCACGCCGTCCAATCCGGCGGTCTTGGCATTGTGCGCGTATTTTGTTACGGTATCAGGCATGGATGCAGGGATCAGCAGCTCTTCGTGCAGCTGTGTTTCATTGGTAGAGGTCAGCTGCGTGACGGCGATCAGCAGCGGGCGCGTGCCATCGGCACGGGTAAGACCTTCCAGCGCCGCCTGCATCATGGGAATGGTGCCCGCGGCATGCAGGTTGGTCATATCCACGCCGAGGTTGGACAGCACGCGCATGGTGCGTTTGACGGTGTTTGGGATATCGTGCAGCTTCAAATCCAGAAAAATCTTATGACCGCGCGCCTTGATGTCGCGCACGATTTGCGGGCCCTCGGCATAGTACAGCTCCATGCCGATTTTCACAAACGGTTTTTCCTGATGAAACTGGTCCAGAAACCCGTACACGTCCGCCGCCGAGGGAAAATCCAGCGCAATGATCACATCGCCTTTTTGGGTCATTTCCACGCACCTCCGATAATTTCCTGTAGGGATTGGATGTTATATTTCTGCATCACCCGCGGCAGATCGTCAATGATCTGCCGGCAGGCGAATGGGTTAACCAGATTGGCCGCGCCCACCTGCACGGCAGTCGCGCCTGCGAGCATCATCTCCAGCACATCTTCCGCGCTGCCGACGCCGCCCATGCCGATCACGGGGATGCTTACGGTCTGCGCCACCTGATACACCATCCGCAGCGCCACGGGGAACACAGCGGGACCGGAGAGGCCGCCCATGGTGTTGGCAAGCAGCGGCTTGCGCGTCGGCAGGCAGATGCGCATGCCCAGCAGCGTGTTGATGAGGGAAAGGCCGTCCGCGCCCGCGTCCTCGCAGGCCTTGGCGATGGATGCGATATCCGTTACATTGGGGCTCAGCTTGATGAAAATTGGTTTTTGACACACCGCCTTGACGGCCTTGGTGACGGCGGCGGCGTTATCGCAGCTGGTGCCAAATGCCATGCCGCCTCCATGCACATTGGGGCAGGAGATGTTGATCTCCAGCCAGCCGATTTGCTCTTGCTGATCCAGCAGCCTTGCGACCTGCACATATTCGTCCACGGAAAAGCCCGAGATATTGGCCATCACGGGCTTGTGGAAAAACGTTTTCAATTCGGGCAGCTCGTGCTCGATTACGTGGTGCACCCCCGGATTTTGCAGCCCGACGGCGTTGAGCATGCCGCTTGCGCTCTCTGCTATGCGCGGTGTGGGATTGCCAAAGCGCGGCGCAAGCGTGGTGCCCTTAAAGGAGAACGTGCCCAGACAGTTGATGTCGTAGTATTTGCGAAATTCCTGTCCATAGCCGAACGTGCCGCTGGCGGGGATTACGGGATTATCCAACCGGATGCCGGAAAGGAGTACGCTTGTATCTACCATAACAGTTCCTCCATGGGGAATACGGGGCCGTCCGCACAGACGCGCTTTGCGCCGCCTCTGGTCTGGATGGAGCAGCCCATACACGCACCGAAGCCGCATGCCATGCGTTCTTCCAGGCTGAATTGACCGGAAATACCGCGCTCGCCGCACAGCTTAAACACAGCCTTGAGCATCGGCCCGGGGCCGCAGGTGTAGACATAGTCATAATCCAGCGCTTCTGCGCCGTGCGTTACATAGCCCTTGACGCCGACGGAACCGTCCACAGTGGTCACGGTTACATCCGCGCCTAATGTACGGAACTCGTCTGCGTAAAAAATTTCGTCCTTTGCGTTAAAGCCCAGCACCACAGCAGGCTTCATACCCTGTGCAATCAAGTCCTTGCACAGCCGGTACAGCGGCGGCACGCCCACGCCGCCGCCGATGAGGACGGGCATACAGGGCTTAAGCGTAAAGCCGTTGCCAAGCCCTGTGAGCAGATCGGCGGTGTCGCCCGCCTGCATGCGGGTCATGGCCTCGGTGCCGTGGCCGACCACCTTGTAGATCAGGGTCAGGCTTTGCTCGTCCCAATCGCACACCGACAGCGGACGGCGCAGGTAAAACTCCGGCACCTTAAACTGCACAAACTGGCCGGGCTTTTGCAGGCTGCCGGTATCGCCAGCAAGCGTTATCTGCCAGGTATTTTTGGCAAGCAAAGTGTTTTCCGTTACGGTGTACGGCATATTGGCTTCCTTTCGGCGTTTATTCGGCGTCAATGGTGGAGATAGTCAGGGTGATTTCTTCCAGGACGTTTAAGAGCACGCCCACGGTATCCAGCGACGTAAAGATAGTCACGTTGTTTTCCACGGCGCAGCGGCGGATGCGCGCGCCGTCGGAGTCATGGTCGCCGATGGTCATGCCGCGCGTGTTGATGACGTAGTTCACGTGGCCCTTGCGCAGCGAGGTTAAAATCTCGTCGCTGCCGTCGCTGAGCTTGCGGCGGATGCGCGTGCGGATGCCGTTGGCTTTGAGGAACAGCGCGGTACCCTCGGTGGCTTCGATGTTGAAGCCGAGATCGTAAAACCGGCGGATCAGCGGCAAGGCTTCGTCCTTATCTTCATCCGCGATGGTGCAGAAGATCGTGCCGTAGTTGGACACGTTCATGCCGGAGGACTGCATGGCCTTGAACAGCGCGCGGTTGAGCGTTTTGTCGTAGCCGATGGCCTCGCCGGTGGATTTCATTTCAGGGCTTAAATACGCGTCCATGCCGCGGATCTTGGAAAAGCTGAACGCGGGCGCTTTCACATACCAGCGCGTTTTCTCCGGTGCGATGGTGCCGCTGATGCCCTGCTCGCGCAGGCTGATGCCCAGCATCACGCGCGTGCCGATATCGGCCAGCGGCACACTGGTGGCCTTGGAAATAAACGGCACGGTGCGGCTGGAACGCGGATTGACCTCGATTACATACACGTTTTCCTGCTTGTCTACGATAAACTGGATATTGTACAGCCCCACAATGCCGATGCCAAGGCCCAGCCGTACGGTGTAATCGATGATGATCTGTTTCACGCGCTCGGACATCGTAAACGTCGGGTATACGCTGATACTGTCGCCTGAGTGCACGCCTGTGCGCTCCACGTGCTCCATAATGCCCGGGATGTACACGTGCTCGCCATCGCACACGGCGTCGGTTTCCAGCTCCTTGCCGATGATGTATTTGTCCACCAGCACGGGCTGATCCTCGTCCAGCAGCACGGCGGTGCGCAGGTAATGGCGCAGGGTCGGCTCGTCGTTGACGATCTGCATGGCGCGCCCGCCCAGCACAAAACTGGGACGCACGAGCACCGGATAGCCGATACGATTTGCGGCGGCCACGCCGGCGTCGATGTTGGTCACAGCCTCGCCCTGCGGCTGGGGGATGCCCAGCTCCTGCATGACCTTTTCAAATGCGTCACGGTTTTCCGCGCGGGTGATGGCGTCCACATCGGTGCCGATGATCTTCACCCCCATGGTGTGCAAGCGCTCAGCCAGGTTGATGGCCGTCTGTCCGCCCAGACTCACGATCACGCCGTCGGGCTGCTCGAGGGTGAGGATGTTCATCACGTCCTCCACGGTGAGCGGCTCAAAATACAGTTTGTCGGAGGTGGTGTAATCGGTGGATACGGTTTCGGGATTGTTGTTGATGATGATGGCTTCGTAGCCCGCCGCCTGGATGGTCCAGATGGCGTGCACGGTGGAGTAGTCGAACTCTATGCCCTGCCCGATGCGGATGGGGCCGGAGCCCAGCACCACGATTTTCTTTTTATCGGAGATAATGCTTTCGTTCTCCTCCTCATAGGTGGAGTAGAAGTAGGGCACGTAGCTGTCAAACTCGCTGGCACAGGTGTCGATCATCTTATACACGGGCAGAAGGTTTTCCCGTTTGCGGAAGCGGAAGATATCCACCTCGGTCTGTCCCCACATCTGGGCGATATACTTGTCGGAAAAGCCCAGGTGTTTGGCGGCGCGCAGCACGTCGGGATCGTCCTTCCCGTTGATGAGCTGGGCTTCAAAGTATACGATATTCTTGATCTTTTCCAGGAAGAACAGGTCGATCTTCGTTTCATCGTGGATGCGCTTGAGCGGTGCGCCGATGCGGATGAGCTGCGCGATAGCAAAAATGCGATCGTCCGTAGCGGTGCGGATGTAGGCGTACAGCTCCTCGTCGGCCATGCCGGAAAACTTGGGCATGTGCAGATGGCTGACGCCGATCTCCAGCGAGCGTACGGCTTTTAGGAGGCTTTCCTCCATGGTGCGGCCGATAGCCATCACCTCGCCGGTGGCCTTCATCTGCGTGGATAGGGTGTTGGAGGATCCTTCCAGCTTATCAAACGGGAAGCGCGCGATCTTGGTGACCACAAAGTCAAGCGCCGGTTCAAAGCTCGCGGGTGTGTTCGCCAGCGGAATTTCGTCCAGATGCAGGCCGACGGCGATCTTGGCCGATACGCGCGCGATGGGGTAGCCGCTGGCCTTACTGGCGAGCGCCGATGACCGGCTTACGCGCGGGTTGACCTCGATGAGGTAGTATTGGAAGCTGTCGGGATCCAGCGCGAACTGCACGTTGCAGCCGCCTTCGATTTTCAGCGCACGGATAATTTTCAGCGCGCTGTCACGCAGCATGTGGTATTCCTTGTTGGTCAGGGTCTGGCTGGGGCAGACGACGATGGAGTCGCCCGTGTGTACGCCGACAGGATCGAGGTTTTCCATATTACACACGGTAATGGCGGTGTCATTGGCGTCGCGCATGACCTCGTATTCGATTTCCTTATAGCCCTTGATGCTTTTTTCCACCAGCACCTGGCTGACGGGGGAAAGCTTCAGGGCATTTTTCATCAGCGGGAGCAGCTCTTCTTCATTATCGGCAAAGCCGCCGCCCGTGCCGCCCAGCGTGAACGCGGGCCGCAGGATGACCGGATAGCCGATCTCCTCGGCTGCTTTAACGCCCTCCTCCATCGAGGTGGCGATGATGGACGGCAGCACCGGCTCGCCAAGCCCCTGGCAGAGCTTTTTGAATTCTTCGCGATCCTCGGCTTTATTGATACTGTCAAAGCTTGTACCGAGGATTTCCACCTGGCATTCTTCCAGCACGCCTTTGTTGTGCAGGCGCATGGCGAGGTTCAGACCTGTCTGCCCGCCAAGACCGGGCAAAATGGCGTCCGGCCGCTCGTAGCGCAGGATTTTGGCTACGTATTCCAGCGTGAGCGGCTCCATGTACACCTTGTCGGCGATGTGTGTGTCGGTCATGATAGTGGCGGGGTTGGAGTTGACGAGGATCACCTCGTAGCCCTCCTCGCGTAGCGCCAGGCAGGCTTGCGTGCCCGCGTAGTCAAACTCCGCCGCCTGCCCGATCACGATCGGTCCCGAGCCGATAACCAGTACCCGTTTGATATCCGTGCGCTTAGGCATGCTGGTCACGCTCCTTTGCCATCATGGTGGTAAACCGGTCGAAGAGGTAGGTGCTGTCCTGCGGGCCGGGCGCACTCTCGGGGTGGTACTGCACGGAGAAAATCTTATCCTCGATGCACTCCACGCCCTCGGCGGTGTTATCCAGCAGGTTTTGGTGGGTGAGGGTGAGCGTTGTGTTTTTCAGGCTCTCCACATCCACGGCGTAGCTGTGGTTTTGGCTGGTAACGGCGATCTTGCCTGTGCGCAAATCCTTCACCGGATGGTTGCCGCCGCGATGGCCGAACTTCATCTTATAGGTTTTGGCACCGTAGGCCAGCGAGATCATCTGGTGCCCCAGGCAGATGCCGAAGATCGGCAGCTTGCCGTGCAGCTGCTGTACAGCCTTGATCACGGTGGGCACATCCTCGGGGTCGCCCGGGCCGTTGGAGAGG
>DAOPIR010000050.1:0-16330 GCA_035399245.1 Candidatus Limiplasma sp. | reverse complement strand
TACCTCGCGGTATGCTTCATCCAGCTCTTTTTCCAGCTGTGCGATCCTGTCCTGCATAGCGACCATTTCGTCGCAGATCTGATCCAGATACTGGTCCACATCATAGGGATCGTAGCCCGCCCCTTTGTAGGCAAACTCTTTGCGTTCGATGTCGGATACGGTGATGCCCATCTATCATTCTCCTCTCGTAAAGGTTTCTGTGCTTTTATATGATAATCTGATACAGCAGCCTGACCAACCATGCCGCGATTTGTATCAGCAGATACAGGCCCAACGGTGAAAAATCGATCCCCATCTGCCGGAGTTTGGGGAAAATCCTGAACAAAAACGAACGGATAGGCGCCAGCAGCGGCTCCACATACCGTCCGATCAAAAGCGTATATTTGTTTTGCGGAATCACCAGCGCCATAATGACATAAATCAGGATAACCCATGAGAGCAACGAAAGCAGAAACAGGATGATCTTAAATAGGATCGTCACGATACTGACCAGCATAGATTACCTCCCGTATTGTTTAAAAGGATGTCTGGTAAGATGCGGGCTGGCGGTAATGCTGCTCGCCGGCCGCCCTGCGGAACGGCTCCGCCTGCTGCTGGGACTGGAACGTGGGACGCGGCCGTTGGAACGATGCGTGCATCGCCTGCTGAGGCGCCTGCTGCTGTGCGTATTGCTGGGGCGGATAGGGTGCGGTAGTGTAGCCTGCCGCTTCGCTCATCTGCCGGGCGGTATAGCCCTGTGCAAAAGGCTGCTGGCCGCCATAGGTGGCTACGGGCGGGTATTCCCCGGTCTGCTGTGCCATAAACGGCTGGGTTTCCGAGGTGGAGGCAAAGCGCTTCATTGCCGGATCGATCATCACACGCACGTACGGCGATGCGATCAGGTAAATGCCGCGATTGGAAATCTTGTGCAGCTGGCAGCCCAGCGTATACGCCGCGCCGGACAGCATGTCCACGCAGCGCTGCCGTTCGCCTTCGTTGGCAATATATTCCATGTTCAAGAACACGGAGGCATTGGTTTTGATATATTCGATGACCTTGGTGCACTCATTGCGGCTGCGCAGCAAAATTACATATTCCACATGCACCGGCGCACTGGCCTGCTGCCCGCCGGGAAAATTGACCACATTGCCGGCCGGCTGCTGTGGCTGCTGCGCATACTGCTGCGGCTGCGCATCCGCTCGCCTGTGGCGCATGTCGGATTGCATGCGCTGCTGATATTCTTCCTGCGCCTGCCGGTCGCGCTCCTCCTGCTCGGCAAGCATATCCCGCTGGGAGCGATACGGCACGCGGCCGCCGTACTGGTCGGCATTTGCCGTACCAAACCGATCCGCCGCCGCATTCCTGTCGGGAGCAGCATTCTCCTCCGGCATATCCGCAGTGGCATTGGCATACATGCCGCCATACGCATTCTCGGCTTCCGAGGATCCGTAATAGCCATGCGAGCCATAGCCGCTGTATGCGGTTTGCGCGTTGTGTGAGCCTAAGCCGCTCAACCAACCGGTAACCCGTTGCAACACGCCCAACTGCTTTCCTCCTGCTCCAAGCCACCATTGTGGCAGTTTTATATAGGGGTCCGGATTGATGGTTATTGATACAGCGCCGTACCGACCCTGACCATGGTTGCGCCGCAGCGGGCGGCAATCGCATAGTCGTGGCTCATCCCCATGGAGAGCTCCTGCATCGTAACGCCGTCTATCGCTTCCTGGCAAAGATTGTCAAACAGGGTACGCATCGCTGTAAACAGCTGTTCCAGCTGTGCCGTATCGTCTGTCAGCGGCATCATGGCCATCAGGCCTTGTATCCTGAGGTTTGGAAAGTCCTTCATCTGCCGAAGGAACGGCCGTACCTCGTCTACGGATAATCCCGTCTTTTGCGGCTCCTGCGCGATGTTCACCTGTACCAGTGCGGGGATTACACGGCCGCACTCCGCGGCGCGGCGTTCCACTTCCTGTGCCAGGGACAATCTGTCCAGCGAATGGAGCAACCAGACTTTATCTATTATATCTTTAACTTTGTTCCTTTGCAACCTTCCGATCCAATGTAAGCGAAAATAATCGGCTTCATCGATTTGTAATAGTTTTGGCAGCGCGACCTGCACGCGATTCTCCGCAATATCTTGTATGCCCAGCGTACGCAATCCACAAATCACTTGTGGTGATACGGTCTTGGTGACCGCAATCAGCTTTGCAGGTTCCAAATTTTTATAAATGTTTTTATGCAGGGTGTCTAACACCGTTTTAACATTTTCTTCAAGTCTTTGTAATGGAATCGACGTTAATGCAGTCATTCCGCCATTGTTCTGTTCCATGAATACTTTGTCTGTCAACGGTTTCCCCTCCCAGGTAAACGATCCTATACGTGATTGCGGTGGTGTGCTGCGTTTTCATTGGATCAGGCCTGCGCCGCGCAAAGGGCAGGCGAACCCTGCTGGCCGGCATAGTTTCCGCAAATGCACAGCGCGGCCTCCGCTTAGTTGAACAGGTGTACGGTCTGCCCCGCAACCAGTGCGCCGGTTTGAATGGGTGAAATGTATACGCCGTCGGATTCCTCAGAAACAATCGTAACGGGGATAAACACCAGCGATCCGTCGCTTTCTACCCGTACGACGCCCTTTTGGTCGTTTTGGGTATAGATGGCGGTTTTGGGCACCATCAGGCTATCCACATACTCGCTGAGCTCCGCTTCACAGGTACGCATATACAGCACCGGCTCCACATCCCCCGTAATGCCCAGCCGGAGCAGAAGCTCTCCGCTGGAACGCGTATAGCTGATCACCTGCGCATTGACGGTGGTGGTGGAAAAGTTTTCCAGCTTCAGCTTGTACACCGAGTCTTCCACGGGCGTCCATACGCTGTCCTTGATGAGCATCAGCACGGCGTATCCGTTGGTGCGCACCAGCCGGTAGATATCGGTCTTCCCGCGCTCGGCAACATCCTGCTCGGGAATATTGCCCTCGAACATCGCGCGCACTTCCGCGGGGGTATAGGTTTCGTATTTTGCCGGTGTCAGCGCATACTCATATCCATCGGTATAAAAGGAGATAATGCTCTCCAGCGTGGCGGCGCGCTGCTTGATCCAGCTGTCGATGCGCTTTTGCTGGGTTTCTTCGTCGTCATACAAGCGGCTTAAGCGCATGTCAGAGGAATATTTCGAGCGAAAATACGTCTGCCGCTCGTCAATGGCGTCCTGCAGGATGGTTTCCTGATTGATCAGGTTGCCGCGCGCGCCCTGCACCAGCTCGCGCACCTCCTGCCCGCGCTGGACAACCTCTTCATTGAGGCGATCCATCTTCTGGTCGGTCGCGGTTTCCGATTCCAGCAGCGACTGCTGATAGTCCTTGATCTGGTCGCGGTAATCCTGCAGCTCGGTCAGCTCGCTGGAGGAATAGCCGGTGGTGTACACATAGCACACCACGTCGCCGCGCTGTACCACGCTTCCTTCCTCCGCGATATACTCGATGTTTTGTACGCCTTCGTCGTTATATACGGACTCATTGCGCACGATCAGCGCGTCGCCGGTATGTGTGGTGCCCAGCGACGCCGTTTCCACAATAGCGGTCGTGGCCTTAGGCTCCTGCAAGCTCGAAAAAATCAGCCATGCGATCCCGCACAGCAGCGCGACGATCAGCATCGCCTGTAAAATGCGCACCAGCGGGCTGCGGTTTCGGCGCCGCTCCTGCCGCCTGCGCTTGCGTTCCTTTTTTTTGGCAAGATCGGCCTTGGCCTGCTGCATTGCCTGCCATTCCAGCAGTTCCTGCGGCGTCATGCCCAGCTGCGCCGCCTGCATGGCCGCCCATTGCTCGGGCGTCATCTGCGGCTGATTTTGCGGAGGCTGCGGCTGCACGGGCGGATAACCGTTTGCAGCCCGCCACTGCGCATATTGCTCGGGCGTCATATTCTGCGGCCATGGATCCTGTGAATAGGGATCGTTTCCGTTGCCTTGCATCGCGCGCCTCCTTTCCGCCTTTTTTCTATTATACTCCGCTTTCCTCAATCGCGCGCAGCCGCTGCAGCACGCGCCGCTCCATGCGGGACACCTGCATCTGTGATACGCCAAGCGCCTTGGCTACCTCGCGCTGGCCCATACGCTGGGCATAGCGCAGGTTTAGCAGCTTGCGTTCCTTTTCATCCACTTTGGAGTACACCCAATCCATCCACTGGGCATGCTCTACCTGCTCAAAGCCCTTGTCCTCCGTGCCCAGAAATGCGCCGATTTCGGCCGCGTGTTCCTCGCTGATCGGAGCATCCAGCGACACGATATCCGTCTGCTTGCGCATGTCCAACAGCATCAACAATTCATCCGGCGTGATCTTCATGGCAGCGGCCAGCTCCTTAGCCGACGGCTCGCGCAGGTGTTCCAGCTCATATTGCTCGCGTACCTGCTGCATATGATAGAGCTTGGAGCGCAGGTCGCGCGGCATGCGCATGCCGCCCATTTTATCGCGGATATAGTTGCGCACATCCCCCGCAATGGTGGGCACGGCATAGGTGACAAAGCGAAACCCGCGCGCCGGATCAAACCGTTCTACGGCTTTGATCAGCGCGATGGACGCCACCTGCTGCAGATCTTCGGTCTCGATGCCCCTGCCCTCAAAACGGCGCGCAACAGCCTTCGCCAACGGCAGATAGCCTTCGACCAGTTGATCACGTATTTCTATCGCACGGGTTTGGGCGTATTGTGTAAATAACGCGCCCATCCGTTCATCATTCGTCATGCTTTACGTCCTTTACAGCGGAAGCGAAAACCCTATCGTTCCCACACCGCAGGCGTCCTTTTGGATGGTTACGTCAGGCATCAGCGTTTCCAGCACACAGCGGCTCAGCTCCTGATCCACCGGGGTTATGCCGGAAGGCTCCTGGGCATAAATACCACGGAAACAGCAATGCATCCGCTCGCTGCTCAGCCATGCGCGCAGCTCCAGACGATCCGCCCTTTTCTGCTGGTGCATCAAACAGTCGCAGCACTCATCCGTGGCTGCCCGTACGTCGTCAATCAGCCCCACATCAAGCCCCGCAATCATTCCCAGCCCGCACAGCGTCATCCGTGCCAAAAGCACAAACTCCTGATCCGCAGGTAAATTGAGCAATATCTCACGCTGCTCTTCTATCATCACTTTCGCCTCTTTCGCCGTGCCGAGTATGGATACCGGTTCGGCTTATGCTACCATATTATACGTTTGTTTGGCAAGGCTCGCGGCGCTGGCCTTACGCATTTTACAGTGCTAAACCGCGGACGGAAACACAATGTCTATAAGAATCTTAATCAACAGCAGCCCAAGCACCACCAGCATCATCCACCGGATCAGCCTGCTGCCTTTGCGGATGGTCAGGCGGCTGCCGATATACGCGCCGACCATGGTGCACATGCCGGCCGGCAGCCCCAGGAAGACCAGCACATTACCCGTAAGCAGCATGCTGCAAAGCGCCGCGATATTGCCGGCCAGATTGATGATCTTGGCCGTTCCGCTCGCTTCCACCGCCTCCAGCTGAAACACCTGCAGCAGCAGCAAAATGAGAAACGTGCCGGTGCCCGGGCCGATCAGGCCATCATAAAAGCCCATCACACAGCCCAGCAGCAGTGACAGCCAGAGCAGTGCCTTGCCCACGAGTTGATTCCCCTGCCGCTGCTTGGGCTTGCGCAGGGTAAACACCGCCGCGATGGGAATGCAGCACAGCACCAGGATACGCACCACGTTTTGCGGCAGCGATGTCAGCACCAGCGCGCCCAGCGTGCCGCAGATCAGCGCGCCGATCACGGCGGGGATGCCGATCCGATAGGAGATCTTCCCCGCCCTGGCGTAATTGATCGTCGCGACAACCGTACCCATGGAGGCGGACAGCTTATTTGTGCCAGCCGCCAGTGCCGGCGGCAGCCCCGCCAGATAATAAGCGGGCAGCGTGATCATGCCGCCGCCGCCCGCAATGGAATCAAGAAAGCCTGCCAGTAAGGCAAGCGGGCAAACGATCAGGTACATGGCAGCCGTCAGCGTCATACAGCATCCTCTTTTTCATCGGGAAGTTTATGCAGGAATAAAAACAGGGAAAACAGGCAGACCAGCGGGCTGAAGGCAAAAAACCGTGCGTCCTTGCCGCACAGCACCAGCATGGTACCAAGATTATATATCAGCACCGGCAGCGCGATCAGCAGCGATGCCGTGCCGTTTTGCCGCAGCGACCACAGCGCGGCGATCAGCATCAGCGCAAACGTTACGCCGATGTTGCCAAAAAGCCAGCGCAGCGGGAGCACATCATACGGCTTGGTGATCACGGCTTTGATGGCTTTCCCGATCCGGTTCATGGTACGGTCCAGCGTGGGTACACCGGGCAGGTCATGCGAGTTGCGCACGGCAATCACCGCGTCGCCCTCGTCGGCCACGCCCCATACCAGATCCGTTACGCCGCACACCGCCAGAAACGCGGTACGCGGATCGCTGCGCGCCGCATCGGCCGTCATGCGCAGGATATCCGTCAGGGTAGTGTGTGCAATCACCCCGCGCGTCAGCCCGAATTTAATGGAATTGTAGGTATGCGGCTGGTAGCTTTCCCAGCCCGCCTCATCAGCCATCGCGTCGGTAAACGCCGTAGTTTCCGCGTCCAGCGCATCGGGATTTTCACTGCGGATATCAGAGATGATCGTCATCGGGATCCCGATGGATTCCTCCAGCGTATTGCTGGGATAAGTCACGTCCAGCGCGCTGTACAGCGGGCCCCACACCAGCGCCAGACAGGCAGCCAGCGTAGTAACCGACAGCAGCACAGCCTGCCATTGCCTGCGAAAGCACAGACCGGCGGTTATCAGCAGCGGCAGCGTGAAGAAAAACGCGTTATGCCGCACCATAGTGGTAAACGCCAGCGCCAGCCCGAACGCCACGGCATGCGGCCAGCGTTTCAGCCATTTTCCGCGGCTGTACCCTATATTCACACTTTGTGCCAACAGCAGCGTAACGCCGATGGTCATCGCGTTGTCCTTCCACAGGTACATCATGCAGTTGCCCACGATCGGGGACAGCACCACCAGCGCTTCTGTGATCAGCAGTGCCCACAGCTTCATCCCCCACCGATAAAAGACCGCAACCAGATATCCGATTGCCAGGCTGAATACGCCGCATTGGAGGGCGACCACAAACCCGTAATTGGGACGAATGAGATACCCCAGCCGCAGCAGCAGCGTGTGGAACACGGGGTGCCAGTTGGAATAGGTATTGGTGATCGCCTGCGTCCACTGCACGGCGGAATCCACCGAAACGCCGCCGGGATAATCCGCCGCTGTAAACACACCGAGGATCAGCAGGCTGACGCCCGTTCCCGACAAGAATACCCAAAAGTTCAATTTTTTACGTGCCGTCGGCGCCTTCAGCGGCAGCGGACGCGCCGATACAGTGCAAAGTGCAAGCAGGATCGCCGCGGCAATCCCCAAAAACAGAACCGCCGCGATCGCCGTTTGCGCAGCGGAACAAAACAAACCGCTGCGGCACAGGTACAGCGCAACAGACAGATATACAGACAAACAAACCGCGCAAATCCAAAACCAGATTCGCTGCGGTATGGAATGAAACGCATTGGATTGTATACGGAGGGGGTTTTTCATCCAAGCCTCCTATTGCACAAACTCCTGATAAATCGCCTGTATCGCGGTCTGAAAGTCTTTGGTGTCCACGCCGACCAGGATGCTCAGCTCGCCGGAGCCCTGATCGATCATCCGCACGTTTACGTGCGCCCGGCTCAACGCCGAGAACAGCCGTGCCGCGGTGCCGGGATTGTGCACCATGCCGCGGCCAACGGTGGCAATCAGGCCCATATCATCCTGAATTTGGATGGTGTCGGGCGCGGCAAGCTGCAGGATGCGGGACTTGACCTGCTCTTTAACCGGATCCAACTGCTGGGTTTCCATCACCACGCACAGCGAATCGATGCCGGTCGGCAGGTGTTCAAAGCTCAGGCCCGCTTCCTCAATCGCCTGCAGCACCTTGCGGCCAAAGCCGCGCTCGATGTTCATCATCGCTTTTTCTACAGAGATTACGGAAAAGCCCGTACGCCCCGCAATGCCTGTGATGACGTGTTGGCTGTTCAGTTCTTCGGTCTGGTGGGTAATCATGGTGCCGATATCGTCAGGTTGGTTGGTATTGCGGATATTGGTGGGGATACCCGCGCTGTGCACGGGGAACACGCTTGCCTCGTGCAGCACGGTTGCGCCCATATAAGCAAGCTCGCGGAGCTCCTGATAGGTGAGCGAATGGATAACCTTCGCATCGGGCACGATGCGCGGATCCGCCATCAGAAAGCCCGACACATCCGTCCAGTTTTCATAGCATTCGGCGTCGGCCGCGCGCGCGACAATCGCGCCTGTGATATCGCTGCCGCCGCGGGAAAAGGTATGGATGGAGCCGTCGGGCATGGAGCCGTAAAAGCCGGGGATAACGGCATTTTCCACGCTGCGCAGCGCCTCACCCAGCACACGGTAGGTGCGCTGGTCATCAAGTGTGCCGTCTTCCCGAAAAAAGATGGTATCCTTGGGATCGATAAACTGGAAGCCCAGAAATTTGCTGAGCAGCAGACCGTTTAAATATTCGCCGCGGCTGGCGCAGTAATCACAGTTTTCGCCCTGTGCCAAGTCCGCCCGAATGCGGTCAAACTCCGCATTGAGATCCATGTCGATCTGCAGAGCGTCGGCAATGGCGGAATACCGGTTTTGGATCATCGCAAACAAATCGCCGCAATCGCTGCCCGCGCAGTGCAGGCGGTGGACGGAATAGAGCATATCGGTCACTTTATCGTCCTGCGAATGCCGTTTGCCGGGCGCGCTGGGCACCACATACACGCGGCGTTTATCCATATTGATAATATTGCGGACTTTTTGAAACTGGCCAGCATCGGAAAGGGAGCTTCCGCCGAACTTTGCAACGATCTTGCCCATGTCATATCCTCCTTGCCTTCACAAAATGATATTGTATCGAAACAGTGGGCGAAAGTCAATGCTGGTATGGGGAAACGCGCAACAAATCCCAGGCGCGCCGCCAAGGCGCGTTTTCACCTTGGTTCAGCACGCCGCAAACATGCCGGCGGCGCTCTGCGCTGAAAGCGCCAGCCGCGGATACAGCGTCCGGGCGGCGTATGACAGATACGGCAGGGAGGCCGTATCCGTAAGCGACAGCCTGCGGCAGGCGGTATGGGCCGCCGCCGTCAGCGTTTCACGCCCCGCCGCATCATCCTGTGCAGTGATTTGGCGGTGGATCTGCGCGGCCTGTGCGTATGTGATCTCCAGCCGTTCTATGGTTCCGTCTGCCAGTGCAAGCCCCACGGCGTTGGCCGCCACGGGCTCGTACAGGTTTTGCGGCAGCTCCCGATAATCCGGCGACGCCCGACGCTCCAGCGCCTCCACGAGTTCGGGTGCAAAGCACGCCAGCAGCCTGGTCTCCGTCAGCAGCCGCTCCAGCCAGGCGCGGATGTACAGCACACCCTGCAAGGTTTCGGGCACGGGGCGGCACAGCGGATAATCAATGGATACAGGGATATCATGCGCATGCAGGCGGACATCGTAGCGTTTGAAAAATTGTCCGATACCCGCCAGCGTATCGGTCAGCGAGCAGCTGTGAAATGTATTCACGCTTCGCAAGGCGATCGCGTACAGCGTGCCCGCCGTATTCACCTCGGCCTGCAGGATATGCTGCGCCTGTTTGAGCATATCCGTCAGGTCGGCCGTCAGCAGCGTGCGCATCGGCAGGCCGTTTCGGGCCAGATCTACCCGCAGGGAAAACAGCAGCGATTGCAGCAGCTCCGCCGCGGTTTCCTCACGCAGGGAGGAATGATCGCCCTGCGTTTGCAGGCGCACTTGTTTTTCCAGCAGCATCCACAGCCGCGCCTGCATTTGCGCCTCTTCCTCCGGCGTCAGCGGCGCTTCCTGCATGGCCGGCAAGCTGTAGGAGGTGTCGATATAATCACGCATCCTCGTCGTCATCCTCCGCGTCGTCGCTGCGCAGGGCGTAAAACAGCCGGTTGATATCCATGTTTTCCAGATATTCCAGCGATCCCTGCGCCCTGCCATGAAAGATGGTGTGCATCGCTTCCACCAGCTCGTCGTCACTGAGCGCGTCATTCAAATCGTTTTTGAAGTTGTAAAACAACTCCTGCAGGGTTTCCAGCGTATCGGCCCAGCTGTCGCGGTTGATAAATGGCGAATCGCAAAACGCCGTTATCAGGCGCGGCAGCACGCCCTGGCCAAGCTCCAGCCTGCCGGTGCTGCGCAGCGTATGCGCCTCTGCCGCAATCAGCGATTGCAGCTGCGTTTTTGTAAGCGTAAGGCCGTATTCCTCCGCAATATGGTTCACATTTTGCAGCTGTGTTTTTTGCACCGCTGCTCTTGCCAAAAGCGTATCGTTTTCCATCTGCACCAACCCTTTCCCCGCTATGCTACCCCTGCCGTTTGGGAAAGACAAGACTTGTATTTTCGTCGGTTTTATGGTATGATAGCATCAGCGAAACGAAGAGGAAATACGCCAGCACAAGCTGGCCGTTTTCTTATGTGTCAAAAAACAGCTATGCCTCTTTTTTGAGGTTCGGGTGCTGTCTGCGGCATTGGCCGTAAGCTCCCGCCCAACCGGCAAAACCGGTCGATACGAATACCATCAGAAAGCTGCGGCTCTCCGATGCCTCTGGGGAATAACGCTCTTAAACAGATTGAAACCACCGGCATCATGCCGGTGGTTTCATCTTGGATTATGGTAGTTTTACTGCGCTTTTATGCTGTTTTCCCAGTCCGCTTTGAGGACCGACATCATATTCACGTCGGCATGCTTGCCGTTTACCATCGCGGCGTGGCGGCGGGTGCCCTCGTACACAAAACCGGCTTTTTCATAGCAGCGGACGGCACGCTTGTTTTCGGCATACACTTCCAGCTCTACGCGCTCCAGCCCGAGAATGCCAAAGGCATAATCCAGCATCAGCTTCATTGCCTCGCTGCCATACCCTTTGCCGCGTTTGTCCTCGCTGCCGATTACCGTGCCGATTTTGCCGACGCGGGTTTTCCAGTTGATTTCAAATAAATCCAGCTGGCCGATGTAGGATTCATCCTTGATATCGGCGATCACAAAATAAGCGGCATTGGGCGCGGCACGCATGGCACGGTTCAGAAAATCGGTCGTATCCGCTTCCGTTTGCGGAAACCAGAAGATCGCGGATAAATACTGTGATGTATTACGGTCGTTGACCCATTTGCGGATATGCGGGTAATCGTCCTGCCGGTATTCGCGCAGCATCACATGCTGTCCCGTCATGGTCGGCATGCCAATCCCTCCTCAGTTTCCCCAGGACAGGGGATATTCATCCACCGGATTATCCAGGTGCTCCCCATTCTTTTTGAGGACAGTGAGCACGCTTTCGATGTTTTCGTACTTCGTGTACGGGGTAATGGCAAAGTCGTTATAGCTGGTGTTGGAGGAAATCCGCGCGGGAATGATGATGAATCCATCCGGCGTGGTCACCTCGCCGTCTTTGACGTTGAACTTGATCTGGAAAATGAAGGTGGACATATCGCTGGGCTTGTTGTTGCCCGCAAAGACGAAGTTGCCCAGCGAATATACGATATACTTGCCGTTGTAGATTTCGATCGGGTTGATCCGGTGGCTGTGGTGCCCCACGACCAGATCAGCACCGCCGTCAATGGCGATTTTTGCCATCTTCTGCTGTTTATCGTTTGGGTAATAGTCCAGCTCGTCGCCCCAATGGAACGCGCAGATCACCAGCTGTGCGCCCTGTTCCTTCATGGACGCAATGTCCTCCGGCACCTGCGTATACAGGGTTTCATACGCGCCGTCAAACGTCTGGTAAGCGAGAATGGCCACGTTGACGCCGTACAGCGTAAACAGCGCCGGCTCGGTTGTGCAGGCATAACCTACGCCTGCATCGGCAAGCACCTGCTTGGTTTGGGCGTAGCCGTCCTCCCCCATGTCCAGCACGTGGTTGTTTTCCAAGGTGACAAACTCCACGCTGTTATCCGTTAAAACCGATACATAAGAGGGATCCGCACGGAACAGGAAGGAGTAGTTCGACCGGTTGCGGTTGCGGGACGCGGTGGTCAGCGTACCTTCAAAGTTAAGGATGGTCAGGTCGTCGTCTTCGAGCACATCCACAATGTTGCGGAACATGAAGTTCATGTCCCCGTCCTGCCGGTCCAGCTCCTTTTCAAAGATGGATTTTCCGCTGGACTGCACATTATCGCCGATGGTAAAGTCGCCGCCGAAGGTCATTTTCAGCTCGATAGAGCCATCCGGCTCGTAGCGCGGGAGGGCGGTATCCACGGTTACCACATCTTCCTGGGATACCGTTTCCCCCTCTTCGTTGGTAATCGTAACCGAGATCACCCCCGCGTCGATCAGGGCATCTTCCAAAGAGATGTCCTGATCGTCCTCGGTGGCAAACGCGGTGATCGGTAAAAACAAGCATAGCGTCAACAGGAAAGCAGTAAGTTTACGAAGCATGAAATTCCTCCCATTGGGATAGTCTACAAGCCCTGCAGAAATTCGTCGATTTTTTCCAGCGCAACGGTCAGCTGGTCCAGCGCCGTGGCATAGCAGCAGCGGATAAAGCCTTCGCCGCATTCGCCAAACGCAGTTCCCGGAACGCAGGCCACGCCTTTCTCCCGAAGAAGCCGCTCGCAAAACACTTCGCTGGTCAAGCCTGTTTTTTGGATGGACGGGAATACGTAAAACGCGCCCAGCGGTTCGTAGCAGTCCAGCCCCATGGCGCGAAATCCGTCTACCATCAGGCGGCGGCGATGATTATAGCTTTGATGCATGGTGCGCACATCGGCATAATCATCCTCACGGCCGCGCTTAAGCGCCTCTTCCGCGGCCACCTGCGCCTGAATAGATGCGCACATGATGGCATACTGGTGGATTTTCAGCATGTTTTCCAGCAGCGCTGCGGGCGCGCACAGGTACCCGATGCGCCAGCCCGTCATGGCAAACGCCTTGGAAAAGCCGTTGATATATACGGTGCGCTCGCGCATCTCGGGCAGTGTCGCAATGCTTACATGCCCTTCCTCGCTGTAGGTCAGCTCCGAATAAATCTCGTCGCTGATCACGATCAGATCGTTTTCCAGGATCACATCGCGCAGCTTCTGCAGGCTTTCCCGGTCGATTACGGCGCCGGTGGGATTGTTTGGGTAGGGCATGATCAATACTTTGGTCTTTGGGGTAATGGCGGCCTTGAGCGTTTCGGCGGTCAGCATAAAGTTATTGTCCGCGTCGGTCACAATCGGCACCGGCACGCCGCCCGCGAAGATCACCCCCGGGCAATAGCTGACATAACTGGGCTCGGGCACCACCACCTCGTCGCCCGGGTTAAGCAGCGCGCGCAGCGCCAGGTCGATGCCCTCGCTGGCGCCCACGGTCACCACGATCTCGCTGTTGGGATCGTAGGTCAGGCTGTAACGGCGCTTTAAGTAGTAGGCAATCTCATTGCGCAGCGAAATTTTACCAGCATTGGAGGTATACTGTGTTTCGCCGTCCAGCAGGCTGTCAATTGCGGCATTGCGGATATGGAACGGGGTTACGAAATCCGGCTCGCCCACGCCCAGCGAAATGGCCTGCGGCATGGTCTGTACAATATCGAAAAACCTGCGGATACCGGACTTTGGCACGGCGGCAATGGCGGGGTTCAGATAGCGCGAATAATCCATCAGGGGTTCACCGCCAGTCTCCTATCCTTCGGTTCCGGCTCAAAGATAATGCCGTCGCTTTTGTAGCACTTGAGCACGAAATGCGTTGCGGTACCTGTGACGTTTTCCAGCACCGACAGCTTGGAGGAAACAAACAGCGCCAGCTCCTTGAGCGTCGGGGCCTCCACATGCAGCAGCAGATCATAGGCTCCACTCATCAGATACACGCTTTTTACCTCGTCGAAACGATAAATCCGCTTGGCGATCGCGTCAAAGCCCTCGTCGCGCTGGGGTGTGGTGCGTACCTCGATCATGCCTTCCACTCGTTCCTTGCCCACGCGGTCCCAGTTGATCACGGGCGCGTAACGCAGGATGACGCCGGTTTTTTCCATGTCGTCCAGCATCTCGGCAATGGTTTCCAGCGGCTGGTTCATCATCACTGAGAGTTTTTCCAGGGGGGTGCGGCAGTCCTGCTGCAATAATTGCAAAAGTTCCAATTTCATATGATCCATGGTTTTCACCTCATTAAAACAATCCTTCAATGTCTCCGTTTTCGTTTACGTCAATGGTCAGCGCCGCAGGCTGCTTAGGCAGGCCCGGCATGGCGATGATCCCGCCCGCGAACGCTACCACAAACCCCGCGCCCGCCGACAGCCGTGCCGAGCGGATGGTGAGCTCAAAGCCCTCCGGCGCGCCGAGTACGGCTTTGTCCTCCGTCATGGAGTACTGGGTTTTAGCGATGCACACGGGACAACGGCCGTAGCCATCCTGCTGATAGCGGGTAAGCGCCTTGTTCGCATCGTCGGTAAAGGCAACGCTGCCGGCGTGGTAAATCCGCTTGGCCACCGCTTCGATCTTCTCCTGCAATGTTGCGTCCTCGGGATAGGTGAAGTGCGGCGCTGCGGCAGAGCCGGCATCCACGGCCGCACCCACAGCCTCCGCCAGCGCTGTTGCCCCATCACCCCCCTTTGCCCAGCCCTCGCACAGCGCAAAGGCAATGCCTTGCGCCTGCAGAGCTTCGGACAACGCCGCGACCTCCGCGTCGTCGTCGGTCGAGAAGTGATTGATCGCAACCACCACAGGGGTCTGCCACACATTGCGGATATTGCCGATGTGTGCCATCAGGTTATCCATACCCTTGCGCAGCGCGGGGATATTGGCCTTGGTCAGGTCCGCCTTGGGCACGCCGCCGTGGTGCTTAAGCGCCCGCAGCGTTGCCACCAGCACGATGGCGTTGGGCCATAATCCGTTCATGCGGCACTTGATGTCCAAGAATTTTTCCGCGCCCAAATCCGCGCCGAAGCCCGCTTCGGTTACCACGTAATCCGCCATCTTCATGGCCAGCGCCGTCGCGGCCACGCTGTTGCAGCCGTGGGCAATATTGGCAAAGGGGCCGCCGTGCATCAGGCAGGGCGTACCTTCCAGGGTCTGCACCAGATTGGGGTCGAACGCGTCACGTAAAAGCGCGGTCATCGCGCCCGCCGCGCCGATCTGCGCCGCGGTCACAGGTTCGCCCGTATAGGTATAGGCCACCACGATACGGCCGAGCCTGTCTTTCAAATCCTTTAGATCGGACGCCAGGCAGAATACGGCCATCACTTCGCTGGCGGCGGTGATATCGAAGCCGTCCTCACGCGGGGTGCCGTTTTTTACACCGCCCAGCCCCTGCACAATCTGGCGCAGCTGGCGGTCGTTGACATCCAGGCAGTGGCGGAAACAGATAGTACGGGGGTCAATGGACAGGGCGTTGCCCTGCTGTACATGATTGTCGATCATGGCGCAAAGCAGGTTGTTGGCGGCGGTAATGGCGTGCAGATCGCCCGTAAAATGCAGGTTGATGCTCTCCATGGGCACCACCTGCGCATAGCCGCCGCCGGTCGCGCCGCCCTTCATGCCGAACACGGGGCCCAGCGACGGCTCCCGCAGCGCCAGCATGGCATTTTTGCCGATGCGGCTCAGGCCGTCCGCCAGTGCAACGGACATAGTGGTTTTCCCTTCGCCCGCGGGCGTGGGATTAATCGCGGTCACAAGCACCAGCTTGGCCTTTGCAGGCAGCGCCGCATACTGACGCGCGTTGATCTTTGCGATATACTTGCCATAGGGCGAAACCGCGTCTTTGGCAAAGCCCGCTTTTTCCGCAATCTGCCCGATGGGCTGCAGGGTGGCTTTGCGCGCGATCTCCAAATCCGTCATGATGGTTCCTCCTCAGGTTAAAAACATTTCTCACAGTATACCGTATATGGAAAATACATTCAAGCGTGGCATATTGTCAGCAGGCTGCATGAATACCGCTGTATAGTTCGTTTGATATGGCAAAAGGAGCATGATGCGCTATGAAACATTTACTACGGTTTACCGGTTGTTTACTGCTTGGTTTTGCAATCGCGCTTTCCACCGCGTCGGCCAACAGCTGGGGGCTGACCGGCGAGCTGTTTGAGGCCGTATCGGCCGTGGATACATGGGATGACTATACCACGCTTTGCAAGCAGGCGGGCAACTTTGCAGTTATGTATTCCCGGCATCAGAATGTGTTGATGATCGTGCATGACGGGGTGCTTTCCGCCTATCCCCTTGCCGTGTATCAGCCGGATGCCATGCTGGGCAGCACCGTGACGCTTACCCAAACAGAAACCGGCTTCACGCTTTCATACGGTGATACAGAGTGGTACACCTTCGT
>DAOPIR010000049.1:0-16334 GCA_035399245.1 Candidatus Limiplasma sp. | reverse complement strand
TGATGAAGCCCATATTGCTGGCCCCGCCGGTGAGCACAATGGTGCTGATGGGGCAGGATTTCTCTTCCGGTTTACCATCCTTTGTGCCAACGCTGTAGGTGGCGTTTTCAATCGTGCGCTTGGCTTCCAGGAAAAAGCCTTTGCACAATTCCTGCCAGCTTCCGATGAGCAGCGTTTTGCTGTCGCACATAGCCTGAAGCTCTGCTTCTTTGGTGATGTACTGCATGAATTGATCGTTAAGGCAGACCGGAATCCCGATGATTTCCTGATCCTGCGATTTGACGAAGGGGCAGAACAGGGTATGACCGTTTTTGCCATAGGCGCCTTTATAGTATTCTTCCTTTGCCAGCCGGAGCGTTTTTTCGTTGTCGACGATGGAGGTCATCTCAACCTCGGAGGGGAAGCTTTTTTTGACGGCCTCTTTGTAAGCGTGCATCGCGATCTGGTGCTCGATGCTGGACGCACCCAGCGACCAGCTGAATTCAATCAGCTTGCGTCCCAGCAGCATATAGGTGCAGTCTGCCGTGGAAGAGCCGAAATCAAATACGATCGCTCCGTTCTGGGTTGAAACGTGGTTTCTTTGATTTTCAATGCTGGAGAACATCGCGGCGCGGGATTCCGGAATGACCTTTACGTCGTGTACGCCCGTCGCGTTCAGGATCAAGTCCGCATATGCCTTGCGCGCGCTGTCGGATGTCCAGTCGGCGGTTGTGGGGCAGCCAACCAGCAGGTCGATCTCCCTGCGGTCTGCGAGGGTTAATTTATCATCGTTGTAGATAAAAACCTCCTCGATCAGATTATAGAGATAACAAGCCATCAGCATGCCGTGCGTGATGCCGCAAACCTTCGCGGTCTGGGTATATCCATAGGGCTTGCTGAAGTCCTTGGGAGCAACTTTGAAATAGCGGAACGATTCGCCGTCCTCCTGGCTCCCCGTCCGCTTTAGCTTCCCAAGGCTGCGCAGAAAATCGTAATTGGGCTTTTGATGACCTTTCAATTTCCGCATCTGTTCGTTGGACAGCCAGATTTCCGAAGCCAGAACGCCGCCGTCCTTGCTGAGTACGAGCCGGGAATTCGTATACTTGTTGCTGTTGACCTCCGCCTGATAAGGATAGGCGCCTGTTGTATCGCAGTGGCCGTGATCAATCACCAGTGTCTTTCGTTCCATCGTTCATACCTCCTTTATATTGCTTCCGTGTTGTTTATCTGGTGGGTTCCTGCTGCATAATGTCCTGCAGGCCTGCCATGGCGTTTTGGTACAGTGTTTTGATCTGGGCAACGCTCATGGTGAGAATGGGACCCGATTCGATGTTGGGATCGAGCCGGCTGAACCATTCCTCCGTGAGGCAGGCGGTAACCGTATCGTAAATAGCAATGGCTTTACGGTATTTCGCGTCGATCGCGGCTTTCCGCTGAGCAAAGCTGTTCTGCAGGGCCTGCAGCTCGGCCGCATAGTCGGTATCCGGATTGTGCAGGTATTCGATTGCTTCGGTGACCATAGCGAAATCCTCATGATCCTCTTTAGCCGTAAGCTCCCGCTGTTTGCTGCTTTCCGTAAGCCGCTGCGCCGCCCTGCGCGCCTTGGGCAGATCCCGCACCGCCGTTATCTGCCGGCACTCGTTTTGGATGAACCAGTTTACGGTGTCGGGATCGCATGCAATGTCCGCGTTTTCCGGACTTTGATCGGCCTGGGTGTACTTCGCTTTCATTTTCTCAACGCTGAGGCGCAGGAAGTATACATAGTTGTTGAAGGCCATCAGATACGCGACTGAAGGATCGCTGATCGAGTCAAGGCTTACAATAAACGCCTCGATGCTCTTGAGTAAATCGAGAATTTCATTGCTTTTGTAAAACGCGTTGAGCACAATTTCGGATAATTCGTTCTTCCGCTGCATGCCCATGAGCGCGGCATATTCGTTAAAGGCGCTTTGCAAGGCCGTCTCCAGCCCCTGAACCAGGCTGCTGCTGGGGCTGAAGCGCAGCAGGGATTCGATGGTGTCCGCATGTACCTTCAGCTTCTTTTCATCCACGCTTTTTGCCACATCCTTTTCCTGCGGTTCATGGTCTCCCTGCTTATGTAAAATAGCGGATGCCAGGGATTTTAGGGGCTTGGCCAGCTTATCGCGAGCTTCGATCAGCTTTTCCTTCTGGCTGCGCTCCCTGTGATCTTCCAAATGCTTTCTATCCATCTGTACGCCACCTCCGCTTACAAAACGATCACAGGGGCGCCGTGCTCCTGCCGTACGGTAAAGGGATTTGCGTTGCGTTCAAACATGATTTTGTCCTTATTGCCGCCGTAGAATTTCAGCGCCACGCTTTTGCCGCTGTCCGAAAGGGCCGCTTCCTGAACGTCCGCCGCGTTTTGCACCACGGGCAGCGGTGCGCGGCTGTAACGGTCGAGCGACACAATACCTGTTTCCCCGTTGCACGCCGTATCGGAAATCACCGTGCCGCTTGCCGTGAGCAGCTTATATCCGTCCTGGGTGATGACTACCTCGGCCAGCGGTTCCGGTATCGTTTCAAACCGCAAACGCACCATATAGTTTTCAGCCGCCTTGTAAAAACCGGTGCTGACCTTGCCGTTTTGAAGGAACAGAAAGCCCGCGTCCCGCTCGCCGGCGGCAAAGCAGCTGACCGATTCCATGTGGAAGACCCAGCTGTCGGAGCCGTACGCCAGTACGGAGATTTCCGGCCGGCTGTAATCCCTGCGAATCAGGCACAAGCTGTCGCTGAGGCTGATGCTGGGGAGAAACTTGATAATCTTCCCGTCGGCAACGTTGCAATACCGGTATTCGCCTTCCCGCAGCGTGATGGTTTGCACACAGCTTTTGTCCTTCTGGCTGTAGAGCTCGATGGTTACGATGTCGTATTTGTTGCTGCCGCCCTTGGCTTCCACACGCACGGTTGTGATCCTGGAGCCGGCTGTGAGCGTATCGTCGTCGTAATACCAAAACCGGTAGGGCTTGACGCCAACGGACAGCGGCGCGTTGTTTTCGTACGGAAAGGCGGTGATCTCGTCGGGCTGATCCGGATCGGACGCGCCCGTTTCGGGCTCGGCCTGCAGATTTTCAAACGAGCAGCTGAGTGCGTTCATCTCGGCAATTTCACAAACAGCCAGCAGGGTAACGGCTTTGCGGGCATCTTCGCTGGTTTCGCCAAGACCTGTGGATTTGCAGATGAAAGCAAGCTTCTCTTCTATCTGCTCATCGGCGGTTTCTGCCTCGATACCCGCCTTTGTCGATCCGGCCTGTACCGCGTTTTCTTCCTTGTCGGCAGGGCTTTTGAGACCGAGTGCAGCACGGTATGTCTCGTTTTTGAAATACGCAAAGCATTCCGCGGCGCTTTGCGCCTCGGGCCATGCGGCGTTTTGCAGGATGCCCAGCCAAAATGCTTTGTCCAGAAAGCAGGCCGCCGCTTTTCTGGTTTCACCGTCCTCGGTATGGCTCACCAGCAAAGGCAGCGGTACGCAGTGTACCTTGGCAAACGATTGGAACGCCGGCAGCTGCCGATAGACCTCGATAGGGGAAAACTCTCTTTGCAAATCGACAAAATTCAGGATTGGTTTATTGTTCAGCCTAAAAACTCTGTTCATTGGATTTCCTCCACTCCTTCTGTGATATTTTCTGCACCGGTTCAGGATCTGTCCGGTTCACGTGCGGACCGGTGAACAGCCGTATGCGGCCATCGGCCTGGAATCCGCATGCCGAACCAGTAGGGCGATCCCTTGCAGACAGTATATCGTCGCCGGTCTGCCGTAATTTCTGCCGGAATCGGAGATTTGATTTCTACTTTTGTGCCTAGTGCATAGTATAGATGTTTTCAAAGGGACGGGGGCCGTTGAGGCGATATTCTTCCAACACATCGTAGACCTCGCAAATGTCATAGCGGCGCAGATCGATCAGAGCCAGTATAATCTGGTCCCGGATATCCTTCGGGTCAAAGCTGGAGGAACCTTTATGCATCAACTCGGTCGCTTCCGCTTCGTTCAGATGCAGCGCGATTACCAGTTTCAACAGTGTTTTTTTTGTGGGAACCACCTGGTTCCACCGCAGCTCGCTCCAGGTCGATTTGTCGATAAGGGCCTGCTGATAAAACGCGGCTTCGTTCAGGTTGCCGTTTTTCCGGTAAAAATTATCATTGTTAAGCCGGCGGATATACCGCAAAACGAGTTCATACAGCGATTCTTCGTCCATTCCCACATGAATTCGCTGATCGATAACCGCTGCGATTTCTTCATCGATTTTTTCCGTTTTTGGATAGGCGGGCGTATGCAGCCGTCTGCCGTTGCGGTATTCTTCCACCGCGCACAGTAGTTTTGTATCCATGGTGTATCCTCCAAGCATCGTGATATTTGCGTTCGGCACAGGAAATGGGTGATATTGCCGTGATGTGATGGGAAATATTAATGGGGAACGCGGTTATGGCCGGAGATCGGAACCTCGTTTGTTCTTCAATTTTCGTTTTCGCCTCCGTTATTCGTCCGCGAAGAAAACATCATCCGACAATCGTGCTAATTAAAATTATTATACCACCGATAATTGGAATATTTTGTATTGTTTTTGTATCAACTGAAGCGCTTTGGTTTGGCTTGATATAAAGGATTGCGGCCGTTTTGCGCCGGTGGGATGCACGGCGTTTCGCGGGCAATAAAAAATCGGTTTAAAAGCGCTGCAAATTGGTTATATAAAAAGCGTAAGGAAACGGAAAGCCCGACGGCTCCCAAACGGAGCGCTTACGCAAAAGGAGAATGAAAATGAAGAAGAATATAGGACGGACAGACAGATGGATCCGCATTGTTTTGGGTGTGGCGCTGCTGCTGTTTGCGTGGCTGGGGCAGGGCAACCTGCGCTGGCTGGGATTGATCGGCATTATTCCGGTGGTCACCGCGTTGATCGGCTATTGCCCGCTGTATGCGCTGCTTAAAATCAGCACCAATAAAAGCGACGCAAAGTAAACCCTCACGGGATGCAAATCCCCGTGCTTTCATAAGGGGCATCGGAGAGCCGCGGCTCTCCGATTGTATTCGTATCGACCGGCTTTGCCGGTCGGGCGGGGAGTTTGCAGCATTGCTGTAAACATTATACGAATCTTAAAAAGTGGCCATGCCGCTTTTTTAACACAATACCCCGGAAGCTTTAGCTTCCGGGGTATTTGTATACGATAGGATAGCCAGCCGGCTGTGGAACTAGGCCGGATCTTCCGGCTGTTTGCGGATGTCCGCAACGGAATCGCGCTCCACCAGCGTGCCTTTGCTGTAGACGTAGTTGTTGGAAGCCTTTGGCTTGCTGATGCGCGACAGCATGGACTGCATGCTGTATTCGGCTATCTGGCGGCGGTCGAAATTGATGCTGCTCAGATGCGGGATCATCAGCTCGCAAAGCTTGGTGTTGTCAAAGCTGATCACGGATATTTCCTGCGGCACGCGCACACCCATCCTATCCAGCCGCTGCATCAGGGTAAACGCGGCCTTGTCGCAGTGGCATACAAAGGCGGTCGGCAGCGGATCGGGCAGAGGGAAGTCGATGGTGTACTTGCCGGTCAGCGGATCGTTGTTGTTGACCAGCCACTCGCTGTTGACGGGATAGCCCTGGAGCTTGAGCGCCTTTTCATAGCCGAAGTACCGGTCGCAGATGCTGGAGGTGTTGCTGATATCGCCCACAAACCCGATTTGCGTGTGCCCCTTCTGGATCAGGTAGTCGGTCACCAGCTGCCCGAGATGGTAATTGTCTGAAATAACACAGTCGATATTCATTTCCGGCAGATAAAAATCGATGGCGATCTGCGCGCCCGGCAGCAGCATCAGGCGCTTAAGATAGTCGTGGCGGAATTCGCCGGCGATAAATATGCCGTCATAGTGCTCCGTGCGCAGTTTTTCGGGGATGGAGAGATCGGTCTCCAGCGCGCTGTTGATCACGAAGGAGGACAGCTCGTAGCCCTGTTCCGCGCAGGCTTTACTGATATAATAATAGATCGTTGTATAGAACGTATCATCTTCCAGGAAGAAGCGCTTGGGGCAAACAAAGGCAAACCGATATGCCTTGGGGGCCGACGACCGCGTCTTTTTTAAGTAGCCGATCTGCTTTGCGGTCAGGAGCACCTGCTGGCGCAGCTCGCTGCCGATGCCCGGCTGATTGTTGATGGCTTTTGAGACGGATACTTTCGTAATCCCCAAAGCGTCCGCAATATCCTGCATGGTTGCTTTTTTGGTCATGATCCGTACCGCCTCTTTTCTTTAGTAGAACTGGTTACTATTATATTTCGTATTTCATCGGCAGGCAAGTATGGATTGTCTGACTTGGAATATATGCAAGATGCGAGGGCTTCATTTGCAGCGGGAATGAAGCCCTCGCGCTTAAATCAGGGGTTATTCTGCTTTGCTGGCATCCAGTTGTGCCTGGAATTCGGCAATCAGTTCGTCCACACCGGCTGCTTGCAGCATGGCCAGCGCGTCGTCGATATTGGCGTCATAGTCCAATACGCCGCAGGCAATCGGGGCAATCACGGCGGAAATCTGCGTCATAACGTCTGCATACTGGGTTTGCACGTTGCTGGCGTCAAACGTGAACTTGGCCGCATAGCCTTCCACTGCCGTATCGTTGAGGGTGTACAGTGCGTCAACCGTCGCCTTGGGCGCGGTGATGGAGGTGCGCAGGAAGGTAACATTACCAAGCATCCAATCGGCGAAGCTGTAGCCGGCGGCGCCGGTGATCGGATCGGCAATGATGCTGATGCTGCGGTCGCCCACGATGGTGTAATCGATGCCTTCGCGGCCGTAGATCATCAGGTCATAGTTTTCCTGGCTGGCATAGACCCAGTTGAGGAACTTCACGGCAGCTTCGGGATGCTCGCTGGCGGCGGGCACCGCGTTCATGTTGCGCGTGCCGTAGGGGCGGATGCGGGTCTTTTCGGGTGCGAGGTTCAGGTTGATAAAGTCGTCGGTGGTAATGTCGGGATAGTTGTTCTGGATTTGCGTGATATCGCCGACCGTGCCGGCATGCACAAACCAGTCGCCGGAGTTCAGCTGGTTGTTCAGCTGGTCGGAGGTGGTGGTCAGCACGTCGGGGCTGATCAAGCCGCTTTCGTACCACAGGCGGGCGTTCGCGCAGTCCTTCTTAAAGATGTCGGACGCGAAATAGTTGCTCACCGTGCCGTCCTGCGTGACGAGGAATACCTTGTCATAAATGACGTAGGGCCACTCGTCGTAGGTCATGCTGGCAAGACCGAAACGGGAGGTGTTGGAGCCGATCATGGGGATGTACGGCTTCTGCACGCCGTCCCAGTTCTCCATCACGGTGATGAAGGCCGCGGTCAGCTCTTCAAACGTGGTGGGGACTTCCAGATCGTATTTTTCCAGAATGTCTTTGCGGATGGTGATTTCAGGATCCAGTGCGGACTCTACCCAGTAGGCCGGGATGGCGTACTGCACGCCGTCCACCTGTCCGGATTTCATCATGATGTCGGGGTTGACGGCGAGGATATTCTCGCCATATTCCTGCACGGCTTCGGAAATGTCCGCCAGAGCGCCGCGCGAGGCATAGTTGGACAGGGAAACACGGTCGTTCATTACCTGGAACAGATCAAACGCTTCACCGGTGGAAAGCATAATGTTGATTTTCTGATCCCAGGCATCCCACGGGATGTACTTGAGCTCCAGCTGCACGCCGACGCCGTCTGCCAGCAGCTTATCATTGATAGCCTGCAGGCCGCCCTCGAGATCCTTGGGCTCGTCACCGGGCACAACATACAGCACCGTCGTCAGTTCTTCGCTGTCAGCCGCCGCAGCCGAGCTAATGCCCATGCCGAACAGCAGCGTTGCACACAGCAGATACACCAACAGTTTTTTCATTTCGGATACCTCCTCATAATCTTTGGCCTATAACGATTTAACCGCGGGGTCATCCCTTAACCGAACCGATTACCAGCCCTTTGACGTAGTAACGCTGCAGGAACGGATAAAGCAGGACAATCGGTCCGATGGTGATGATGGCGGTTGCCATCTTAAGTGATTCTGTCGGCGGCGTCACGCTGGTCGCCCCGGCAATGTACTGCAGGTCCTTGAGCATCGAGATTTGGGATTTAAGCTGCAGCAGCAGGTATTGGATGGGGTAGAGATCCTTGCTGTCCACCAGCATAATGGCGTTCCACCAGTCGTTCCAGTACGCCAGGCCGTAAAACAGGCCGACCGTGGCCATGACCGGCATGGACAGCGGGAAATAGATGCGCAGGGCGATTACCACGTCGTTTGCACCGTCGATGGTGGCGGACTCGCGCAGCGAGTCGGGCAGGCCGCTCATATAGTTGCGTACCAGGAACAGGTTGAACGGGTTAAACAGCAGGCTGGGGATGATCAGCGCCAGGAGGTTGTCCTTAAGCCCCAGGGCGCGGCAGATCAGGTACCAGGGAACGATGCCGGCGCTGAATACCATCGGGATGAAGAAGATCATGCCCAGCGCGCCGCGGTACGCCACGTTTTTATTGGCCAGCGTATAGGCCGCGCCGCCGGTGATCACTACAGCGCCCAACGTGCCCACAACCGTTACAAAAATGGAAATCGCATATCCGTGCAGCACGCTGGATCCGCCCTGAAAGATCAGCTTGTAGGCATATACCGAAAACTGCTTGGGGAAAAAGCTGTACCCGTTGCGCATGATGGCGGTCTCATCGGTGAAGGAGACCATCAGCGTCAATATCATGGGGAGCAGGCAAGCCAGGGTAAACAACCCGATGACGAGCCCGATGATAAAATTGGCCGGAGAAACCCGTTTTTTACTTGCCCAATGGTCTGCCATTGCTGTTGTCCTTTCCTCTGCGGACGGCTGTTAATACAGCGCGCCGTCGGGATATATTTTCCGAACCATGTAATTGGAACCGAACACCATCACAAACCCGATGATGGACTGGAACAGGCTGATGGCCATGGCCTGCGACGGATCGCCGATCTGGCGCAGCGAGCGGAACACGTAGGTATCGATGATGTCGGTGGTCTTGTACAGGGTGCCGTTATCGCCGATCAGCGCGTAGATCATGCCGAAGTCGCCGAACATGATCTTGCCGATGGCAAGCAGCGTCATGATGATGATGGTGGGCAATATCAGCGGCAGCGTGATCTTCATCATGATCTGGAAGCGGTTCGCGCCGTCGATGGCGGCGGCCTCGTGCAGCGAACCGTCGATGCCCGTGATGGCGGCCAGGTAGATGACCGCGGTCATGCCTGCGCCCTTCCACAGGCGCACCAGTGTCAATATGCCGGGCCAGACCGAAGAATCGATATACCAGTTTTTGGCCTCCAGCCCCATTTTTTCGGCGATGCGGTTAACGATGCCGTATTCGTTGGAAAAGAGGCTCAGCAGAATGTAGCTGACGACGATCCATGAAATGTAGTTGGGGAACAGCATGATGGACTGCGTAACCTTTGCGTACCGCGCGCTGTGAAGCTCGTTAAGCAGCAGCGCCAGCAGCACCGAGACCAGCGTGCCCGATATAATGAACAAAAGGTTCAGGTATATGGTATTGAAGGTGACCAGCGCCGCATTTTGGGAAGCGAAGAAAAACTTAAAGTTCGTCAGCCCAATCCATTCGCCGCGCGTGTAAATGGCAAAAATGCTGCTGTTGTGATAGCTGAAGCGCTGAAACGCAATCGCGATATACGGATAGGATACGTAGCTGAACACTATCACGTACGCCAGTGCGGGAAGCGCAACCAAGTAGGAAAACCGATTGCGGGCGATATCCTTGACTAAAGACGGTTTTCTGTTGTTCTTTGCAGAGGCCACCGTGACCATCCCTCCTGACTGCCGTTGCTTTTTGGGAGCTGATTGAAGCGCCTTGCTTCATTTGTAAAGTTACTTACGCTTATCTGGTATACTCATAATATACAATAGTAATTTTACTATGTCAACTATATTTTTGAAGATTTTGTACACTATGACTAATAAATTACCATAATATCGTGTTTATAGTATAGGATAGGCCGAAATATCCAAAATATCTTTGACAATTTTCATTTCGTGTATTACAATGCAACAATAACAGGAGATATAAGTAACGTAACTAATCGATCGATTGGCTGCGAATTGCGTAAGGAGGACGCGGTATGACGTTCCATGAGAGAAAAGTGCAATTTGACCGTGAGTATAAGCCTATAGAGGTTGCGCTTCTCACGTTCCACGGGGTGCCGGGATTTGATGTGTATAATTGCTCCATTCCCTTTTTCTGGGAAGGCTCGCAATATATTTACGGCCGGATTGAGCGCCGCAGCGAATGGTCGCGCTCCTGGGTGCGGCTGTTTGCCCGTACGGGGCAGGATGATTACACCCTGGTTCCCGACAGTATGATCTACCAGCTGGAGGATCCCTTTATCAGCGTCATTAATAAGGAACTGATTCTCGGCGGCACGCACGTGCGCTTCAGCGGCGGAAAGGTGGAAACGGTCTACAGCTATTTCTACCGCGGGAAAAATCTCGAAGATATGCTGTATTTCACCACCGGTCCCGAGAACATGAAGGATGTGCGCGTGGTGCAGCTCAAAGACGGCGTCGGCGTGTTTTCACGCCCGCGCAGCGCCGATGTGGAAAAGCAATACGGCTCCGCGTCGGTGGTTGGCTTTGTGAAGCTCAGGGATATCGGCGAGATGACGGCCGGCCGGATTGCGAGCGCGCCGGTGATCCCCGATATGTTTGCCGACGGCGAATGGGGCGGATGCAACCAGTGCTATCTGCTGGACTCCGGCCTGATCGGGATTATCGGGCACAAAAGCTATACCCACTACTCGCTGCAAAACGGTAAGCAGGCGGTGTACACCAACGTATCGTTCGTTTATGATCCCGCCAGCAACCGGATCGTGGATGAAAAGATCATCGCAACGCGCAGCAGCTATCCGCAGGGTCCCGCCAAGATTCCCGAGCTGAAGGACTGCGCCTTTACCAGCGGCATCGTGATGCGCCCCGACGGCAGGGCCGACCTGTACAGCGGGCTGAGTGACACCATCGAAGGCCGGACTGTGATCGAATATCCCTTTACGGGCTTTGGAAACATTATCACCGTAGGCGAGTAACCGTTCCATACATTCCTCCAAACGGAAGGGGCTGCCGCAGTTTGATACTGCGGCAGCCCCTGTTATTTTCCTGCAAAACGGTAGTTTGTTAATTATTTATCTTTTGTGACCAAGTCACGGAAACCGATGCGCCCCACGAGGTATACTCTGCGTGTACCAACGTTAAAGGAGTGAACTTTTATGGCAGTTGTAACGATTACAAGCAATAATTTCGAGACGGAGGTTCTCAAGTCCGATCAGCCCGTGCTGCTGGACTTTTGGGCGCCGTGGTGCGGCCCGTGCCGCATGGTATCCCCGATCGTGGATGAAATCGCCAACGAGGTTACCCAAGCAAAGGTCGGCAAGATCAACGTAGACGATAATCCCGAGCTGGCCCAGCAATTCGGCGTGATGAGCATTCCCACCCTGGTCGTGGTGAAAGACGGCAAGGTGGTGCAACGCACCGTGGGCGCATTGCCCAAGAGCGCGATCAAGCAAATGCTCAACGTCTAGCGCAAACAAAGGAACGTTAGGGTGTCACCCCTGATCCTTTGCCAAGGGCACGGCCCTTGCACAGACCCTGGATCAGCGGAAATCCCTAACGTCCTTTTCTACAATAGCTTGCGCAGCTTTTGCTTATCCGTAATTTCCACGCCGCCGCGGTGGACGGCCACCATGCCTTCCCGGGCAAAGTATTTCAGCATGCGGCTGACCACCTCGCGCGCGCTGCCCACATAGCGGGCAATCTGTTCGTGGGTCATCGTAATGTTATCCACGCCGGACTTGGCCGTTTCGTCCAGAAGGAAGATGGCCAGGCGGCGGTCAAAGCTCATAAACAGGATCTGCTCCATCGCCCACATCACCTCGGAAAACCGTTCGGCGGTCAGGCGAAGGGCAAAGTTTTCAACATATATGTTTTCTTCCATCACCTTGGCAAACGCCTGCGCCTCCACCAGATATATTTCGGTCGGACGCACGGCTTCGATAAAGATATCAAAGGTAATGCTGCGGATCAGGCAGGAGGCGGACAGCACGCAGGCCTCCCCGTCGGCAAGGCGAAACAGCGTAACCTCCTTGCCCTCATCGGAGAGGATATAGGTGCGCAGTCCGCCGGAGCGGAGGATCAAAACGCCGACGCAATCGTGAATGCCGGAATGCACGGTTTCACCCTGCTGATAGCTTACGGCCCTGGTGTGGCTGACGATCAGCTCCGCCTGCGCGGCGGTCAGCCGATCCCAGAACGGGAGCGCCGACTGTACGAACTTCATATCCGGATTTTGCATAGCACACCTCACAATTCAACTTCATTTTATCATATACGGGAGGGATACACCATGACCAGTCAAAAAGTACTCATTGTCGGCGGTGTAGCAGGCGGCGCTTCGGCGGCGGCCAGGCTGCGCAGGCTGGACGAGCAGGCGGAGATTATCCTGTTTGAGCGGGGAGAATATATCTCCTTTGCCAACTGTGGTCTGCCGTATTATATCGGCGGCGAAATTACCGATAAATCCGCGCTGACACTGCAGACGCCCAAGAGCTTCCGTGCGCGCTTCAATGTGGACGTGCGCATTCAAAACGAGGTTACGGCCATCGACCGCGAGCAAAAATCCGTAACGGTGCATAACCTCAAAACCGGCGAAACCTATCAGGAAAGCTATGATAAGCTGATCCTGTCCATGGGTGCCGATCCCGTGGTGCCGCCGATCGACGGCATCCAAAACCCGAAGGTATTTACCCTGCGCAATATTCCCGACACCTATAAGATCAAGGGCTTTATCCAGGAAAACCATCCCAAGTCCGCGGTGGTGGTCGGCGGCGGGTACATCGGCGTGGAAATGGCTGAAAACCTGCACCATGCGGGGCTGGACGTGACGATTGTGGAGATGCTCGATCAGGTGATCGCGCCGCTGGACTTTGATATGGCCGCCGACGTGCACCGCCACATCCTTTCCAAGGGCGTCAAGCTGATGCTCAAGACCACCGTTAAGGGCGTCAAAGAGGCGGACAACGGCCTGACCGTGGTGCTGGACAAGGGCGAAGTGCAGGCCGATATGGTAATCCTCTCCATCGGCGTGCGCCCCGAAAGCAAGATCGCCAAGGCGGCGGGGCTGGAAGTCACCCCGCGCGGCGCGATCGTCGTAACCGACGACATGCGCACCACCGACAAGGATATCTTTGCCGTGGGTGATGCCATACAGGTTACGGATTTTGTAACGCAGCAGCCTACGGTGATCCCGCTGGCGGGCCCCGCCAACAAGCAGGGGCGCATTGCCGCCGACAACGTGTGCGGCCGCGACAGCCGTTACACCGGCACGCAGGGCTCGTCCATCCTCAAGGTGTTTGACATGACGGTGGCTACCACCGGCATCAACGAAAAGACGGCCAAGCGGCTGGAGCTTAACTACGATAAGGTATTTACCTATTCCGCCAGCCACGCCAGCTATTATCCCGGCGCGGTCAACATGGCGATCAAAACCGTGTTTGAAAAGGAAACCGGTAGAATTCTGGGCGCGCAGATCGTGGGCTACGAGGGCGCGGATAAGCGCATCGACGTACTGGCGACCGCGATCCGCTTCGGCGCAAAGGCAGCCGACCTGACCAAGCTGGAGCTGGCGTATGCGCCGCCGTATTCCTCCGCGAAGGATCCCGTAAACATGGCGGGCTTCGTGATCGAAAACCTGCTGACCGGCACCGTGAAGAATTTTCACTGGCACGATGTGAAAAACCTGCCGCGCGACGGCAGTGTGACGCTGCTGGATACCCGCACGCAGATCGAGTACGAAAACGGGCACATCGACGGCTTTATCAATATCCCGCTGGACAGCCTGCGCGAGCATCTGGACGAGCTGGATAAAACCAAGCCCGTCTACATCACCTGCCAGGTGGGCCTGCGCGGCTATGTGGGTGCGCGCATCCTGATGGGCAACGGCTTTGAAACCTATAACCTAAGCGGTGGCTACCGCCTGTACAACAGCATTTTCGGCGTCGCACCCACCTCCACCGTACGCATGAACCCCGAAACCCAGCTGCCGGAGGAGGGCGGAGAAAAGCTGCCCAAGATCACGCCCACGGGCAAAACCATCAATATCGACGCCTGCGGCCTGCAATGCCCCGGCCCGATCGTGAAGCTGAGCCAGGCCATCAAGGAAGCCGACAAGGGCGACCTGCTGGAGATCAAGACCACCGACCCCGCCTTTGCGTGCGATATCGAAGGCTTCTGCCGGCGCACGGGCAACTGCTTTGAGGGCATGGTAAGCGATAAAGGCGTTGCCACCGCGCGCATCCGCAAGGGCCCCGCGGAGGCCGGCGCCAAGCCCGCCGCCCGCGACGACGGCAAAAACATCATCGTGTTCTCCGGCGATCTGGACAAGGCCATCGCCAGCTTCATCATCGCCAACGGCTCGGCCGCGATGGGCCGCAAGACCAGCATGTTCTTCACCTTCTGGGGGCTGAATATCCTGCGCAAAACGGAAAAGGTGAAGGTAAAGAAAACCTTCATGGAAAAAATGTTCGGCGCGATGATGCCGCGCGGCACCAAGAAGCTGAAGCTGTCCAGCATGAACATGGGCGGCATGGGCGGCAAGATGATCCGCGGAATCATGCAGAAGAAGAACGTTGAAAGCCTGGAAAGCCTGATGCAGATGGCCATCGATAACGGCGTGGAGCTGATTGCCTGCTCCATGAGCATGGATATCATGGGCATCAAGAAGGAAGAGCTGATCGACGGCGTGACCGTGGGCGGCGTAGCCGCGATGCTGGCACACGCCGAAGAAAGCGATATGAGCCTGTTCATTTAGGCGGCGTTTCCCTTTGGGGCAATTTTATAGCGAAAAACGGGCTGCCTTGACGGGCAGCCCGTTTTGTTGTGGAGATTTTCTCTTGTGGTTTTTCTCTTGCGTCAGCTTTTGCCATTTCTTAGCTTAACAAGGTATGGTTTTTCTCTTGCTTACTTCTCTTTTTATCCTAAAAAGAGAAGTAAGTCAGGCGGAGAACAGGGGCGTGGAAAGGTAGCGCTCACCGGTGTCGGGGAGGATGACGACGATGTGCTTGCCGGCGTTTTGGGGACGCTGGGCCAGCTGCATGGCAGCCCAAAGCGCCGCGCCGGCGGAGATACCGGCCAGCATTCCTTCTTCGTGGGCAAGGCTGCGGGCGGCGGCCATGGCGTCGTCGCCTTTCACGCGGATGATTTCGTCAAGGATGGCGGTGTTAAGCACCTTGGGCACAAAGCCCGCGCCGATGCCCTGAATGGGATGCGGGCCCGCCGTGCCGCCGGAGAGCACGGGCGAGGCGTCCGGCTCCACAGCTACGATCCGGATTTGCTTGTTTTTGGATTTCAGGTATTCGCCAACGCCTGTCACGGTGCCGCCCGTGCCCACGCCGGCAACGAAGATATCCACCTTGCCGTCGGTATCCGCCCAGATTTCGGGGCCGGTGGTGCGGCGGTGCGCCTCGGGGTTGGCGGGATTGACAAACTGGCCGGGGATGAACGCGCCTTCGGTCGCTTTGGCAAGCTCGTCGGCCTTGTCGATCGCGCCCTTCATGCCCTTTGCGCCCTCGGTGAGCACCAGCTCTGCGCCGTAAGCCTTAAGCAGGTTGCGGCGCTCCAGGCTCATGGTTTCGGGCATGGTGAGGATCAGGCGGTAGCCGCGCGCCGCCGCTACGCCCGCCAACCCAATGCCGGTGTTGCCGCTGGTGGGCTCGATGATCACCGCGCCGGGCTTGAGCACGCCGCGCGCTTCGGCGTCGTCGATCATGGCTTTGGCAATGCGGTCCTTAATGCTGCCGCCGGGATTTTTCCCTTCGATTTTCGCTAGGATGACGGCCGGCAGATTGTGCTTTTTCATCAGCCCGTCCAGCTGCATCAACGGCGTGCTGCCGATCAGATCGGTTAAGCTGTGTTTGATATTCATGGCAATGCCTCCTAATATACAATACATATATGATTAGTATGAATATAGTATAAACCAATCTATCGCTGCTGTCAATCCCCCTCTTGACAAAGAAAACCGCAATGCATACACTAAAACATATTGATTAGGTATGAAATCGGGGAGATAGGATGAGAATTTCCGCAAGAGGGCGCTATGCGCTGGCTGCGACTGCCAGCATGGCCGCGCGCTATGCCACGGGAGAAAACATCACGGTTGCCAGCCTTGCCGAGCGCCTGGGGATATCCAAAATCTATCTGGAGCAGGTGTTTTCGCTGCTGAAAAAAGCGGATATCGTCGCTTCCCACAAGGGGGCGCAGGGCGGCTACCGGCTGTCCCGCGGCAGAGCCGTCCCGCCGCTGCTGTTCACCGAG
>DAOPIR010000048.1:0-16341 GCA_035399245.1 Candidatus Limiplasma sp. | reverse complement strand
GGTTCGCCTTGAAGGCGTGGTGCATACCACCGGCTAAGCCGGTGGTTTTGATTCCTATAGATGTCTGATTTGGTTATGAATAACACAGAATAAACAACAGTCTATCTAATGACACCATAATAACCGTTATATATATACAAAATAGGCAAACAATTATTATGCAATACTACCTATGTAGAGAAAATGATTATAGTATTTTATCCTGCTTTTCGATACGATTATAAAGAAGAAAAGAAATCGAATACGGAGGAGAGCTCCGCCTATGAAGAAAAAATCTGTTGGTGCCGTATCAACGATAAGCCGGCTTACAAACTGGCAGCGGATCAAACGTGACCGCTGGCTGTATGTGCTGGTGCTGCCCGGGGTGCTGTATTATTTCATATTCAAGCTTATGCCGATGTTCGGCATCATTATCGCGTTTCAGAAGTACAACCCATACCTGGGCTTTATTAACAGCCCTTGGGTCGGGTTTAAAAACTTTACGGACTTTTTCAGCAGCGCTGATTTCGGAAGGCTGTTTGTAAACACGCTTTGGATCTCCTTCCTGAGCATCGTGTTTTACTTTCCGGCGCCGATCATCCTGTCGCTGCTCCTAAACGAGGTGCGCGTCAGCTGGTACAAGCGCACGGTACAGACGCTGGTGTATATCCCGCACTTTTTGTCGTGGGTTATCGCCTATTCGATTTTTTACATGCTGCTGACAACGGACGGCGGCCTGGTTAACCTGCTGATTGAAAGGCTGGGCGGCGAGAAAATCGCGTTTTTGTCGGATAAGAGCTGGTTCAGGCCATTGGTGATTATCCAATCCATATGGAAGGAAACCGGATGGGGCACGATCATCTTCCTGGCCGCGCTGGCCAGCGTGGACGTGCAGCAGTATGAGGCTGCGGTAGTGGACGGCGCGGGCCGCCTGCGCCAGCTATGGCATATCACGCTGCCGGCGATCAAGTCAACCATCATCATTCTGCTGATCCTGCGTATGGGCAGCGTGCTGAATACCGGATTTGAGCAAATCTACCTGATGTCCAACTCCATCAACCGATCGGTATCGCAGGTGTTTGACACCTATGTATATCAGGTCGGTATCACACAGGGTTCGTTCAGCTTTGCTACGGCTGTAAACCTGTTCAAGTCCATCATCGGGATTATTCTGGTGTACTCGACAAACTTCATCGCCAAAAAAGCCGGCGAAGCGACAATCTTTTAGAAAGGAGGCGCGACTATGCAAAACAATACTATATTGTCCCGGATCTTCGATGTTTGCAACTACGTATTCCTGCTCCTGTACGGGCTGCTGTGTTTCTTTCCGTTCCTTTATATCGTCAGCGCTTCCTTTGCGGATTCTTCGGAAATTATCAGCCGTTCCATCTTCCTCATTCCGCACAGCCCAACCGTGGCCGCTTATGAGTACATCATATCCTCACCGGTGCTGCCGCGGTCGCTGCTGGTTTCCATTTGCGTTACGGTGGCGGGCACCATCGTCAGCATGGCGGTTACCATGTCGATGGCCTATGCGGTTTCCAAGCAGTATCTGGTCGGCCGCAAGATTATCATGGGATTTGTTACCTTTACACTGGTGTTCAGCGGCGGTATGATCCCGACCTTCCTGGTAGTTAAGATGCTGGGGCTGATTGACCACTTTGCCGCGCTGATCCTGCCGGTTTGCGTGAATACCTTTAACCTGATCGTTATTAAAAACTTCTTCCAGCGGCTTCCCCAGGAACTGGAGGACGCCGCGCGCATAGACGGCTGCAACGATATGCGTATCTTTACCAATATCGTACTGCCACTGTCCATGCCGGTAATCGCTACGTTTACGCTGATGTATGCCGTGGGGTACTGGAACGATTACTTTAATTCCCTGATCTATTTGAACAATACCAAAAAATGGCCCCTGCAGATCATGCTCCGCCAAATCGTTATGTTCTCCCAGGGCGGCATCGATGGCGCAACGGTGGACGAAGCCTATGTCAAGCCTCCCGCCCAGAGCATCAAGATGGCGGTTATCGTGTTTGGCACGGCGCCGATACTGGCCGTTTACCCCTTCCTGCAAAAGCATTTCGCCAAGGGCGTCCTGCTTGGATCGGTTAAGGGTTAAACATAGGCCCTGCATAGTGTGTGCGGGGCAGCGTTACACTCCTGTACAAGGCGAGTTTGTTGGCTTTCCCGCCCAGTGGAAAACCAACGCAACAAGGATCGCAGATCCAAATAATAAGGAGGAAAACACATGAAATCACGGATCCTATGCCTGGCACTGGCACTGACAATGCTGCTCACATTCAGTTCGTTTGCATTGGCGGAAGATGAGCCCTACGAAGCTGATATTCTCTGTATCACCTTCACCGGCGAGCCCATTGCCGACGACGCGCCCACGAAACTCGCATTTGAGGAACTGACCAATTCGCTGATCAATTTCACCTGGGTGGCCGACAGCAACTACGAAGAGAAGCTCAACGTGATGATGGCATCGCAGAGCCTGCCCACGATCGTAGTCCTCAAAGGCCTTACTTCCTCCGTGATCGAGAACGCCCGCTATGGCGCGTTCTGGGATCTCACCGATTACATTGATGATTATGAGTATCTCTCCCAGATTAACCCCGTGATCATCAACAACGTATCCATCGACGGCCGCCTTTACGGCATTCCGCGTACCCGCGTGCTCGGCCGCATGGGCATCACCTATCGTAAAGACTGGCTGGCAAACCTCGGCATGGAAGAGCCCACCACGGTTGATGAGCTGTACGATGTGCTCTATGCCTTTACCTACAACGATCCCGACGGCAACGGCGAAAACGACACCTATGGCATGACCTGGTGTAAGTACGATGGCCCGCTCGATATCATCACCACATGGTTCAACGGCGGCAACCAATGGGTGGAGCAGGAAGACGGTTCCGTGATCCCGTACTTCGAAACCGACGGTTACTGGGAAGCCATGCAGTGGGCCAAGAAGCTGTATGACGACGGCCTTGTCAACGAAGACTTTGCCGTACGCGACAGCGCGATTTGGACCGATGACTTCAAGGCCAGCCGTTCCGGCGTGTTTGTTGACTGCGCGGATGCCGCGCAGCGCATGGATTCCTCCCTGGTTGAGCAGGGCATTGAAGACGCAGTTTGGGTTATCGGCACCGTTGCGGGCCCCGACGGCAATCTTTACAACCTGCCCACCGCCGGCCATGCCGGTATCGTAGCCATCACCAAAGCAGGCGCAAAGACCGAAGAAGACCTGCGCGCGGCGCTGGAGTTCCTGGATTCTACCAACACAACCGAAGCGATGAACATGTTCACCTACGGCCTGCCCGGACGTGACTTCACCATTGACGATGAAGGCTATGTCGTCCGCACGGAAGGCGCAACCGATACCATCAATCAGGAGAACGAAGGCTTCAACCAGTTTATGACCAATGTTGCCAATACTGCCACGCAGGAAAAACGCAGCACGATTCGCGAGCAGGTCTATCAGGTGCAGTACGTGATCAATCCCGATCTGTGCGTAGCCAACCCCTGCCAGTCCCTGCTGTCGAGCTCTACCGTGTATTCCGAAAAGGGATCCACGCTTGAGACCATCGTGGATGACGCCCGTGTGCAGTACATTGTCGGCCAGCTGGACGAGGAAGGCTACAAAGCCGAGATCCAGCGCTGGTACGATCAGGGCGGCGCAGACTTGGTTGCCGAGCTCAGCGAGATGAACCAGGCTACCAAGTAAACCTAAAAACCTCATATCTTTTCCCCGAAAAGGCGGAGGTGCAAATCTCCGCCTTTTCACCAACCACGGAGGAAAGCATGGACTACGCAAAAGGCAAACTACTGTATAAAAATCCGCTGTCGTCACCGGCGGATGTAAAGGATTTCGTGCTGGAAGGCAGCGCGGAAATCTCATTTCCCAACGGCGCAATGCGGCTACGCAGCGTAATAGATCCCGCGCAGGGGCAAAAGGCGAATTATGTATACTGGTGCCCTGTGGAGTTTCCCGATGCTATAGAAATCAGCTGGGAGTTCAGCCCGATTAGGGAACCTGGATTGGCCATCCTGTTTTTTGCGGCGTGCGGCAGGCGGGGTGAGGATCTGTTTTCCGATACGCTGCAAAAGCGCACGGGGGAGTACGACCTGTATCATTCAGGCGACATCAACTGCCTGCATGTATCCTATTTTCGGCGCATGTGGGAAACCGAGCGATGCTTCCACACCAGCAACCTGCGCAAAAGCTACGGTTTTCATTTGGTTGCGCAGGGCGCGGATCCGCTGCCGGATGTATCGGACTCCAAAGGGTTTTATACCCTGCGCATCGTAAAGAATAAGGAACGCGTCGCGTTTTGGATCGAAGATTTGAAAATCTTTGACTGGTGCGACAGCGGCAGCGAAACGGGAGCTGTTCTTGGCAGCGGGAAAATCGGGTTTCGGCAGATGTCTCCGCTGATCGCCGAGTACCGCAACCTGATGGTAACCCAAGTGAAGTAAGAGGATGAGTACAATGCAAACAATCTATGTAATCGGCGATTCCACGGTGGAAAACGGCAACGATCCATATTATGGCTGGGGCGGCCAGATTGCGGGCTTTCTGCCGGATGTAAGGGTGGATAACCATGCGTTTTCGGGACGGTCTTCCAAAAGCTTTTGGGACGAAGGTCGCTTTGTACCGGTTGCCGAGGGCATGCGGCAGGGAGATCTGCTGCTGATCAGCTTCGGGCACAACGATGAAAAGGACGACGTGGAGCGCCATACCGACCCCGAAACCACATTTCCGGAGTTTCTGATGCGGTATATCGCGGCGGCCCGTGCCGCGGGCGCTACGCCCGTGCTGTGCACCAGTGTCAGCCGGAATTTTGTTGCGGAAAACGGCTTTGTAATGTATACCCACGGCGATTATCCGCATGCCATGCGCGTGCTGGCCAGGCAGGAGAATATCCCGCTGATCGATCTGGAAATGCTGACCCGCGAACTGCTGAAAGAGCTTGGCGCGCAAAAGGCCTGCGAGCTGTTCGTCAACATCCCGCCGCATACGGACGAGCGCTTTCCCGACGGCGTGGCGGATAAAACACACTTTAACATTCACGGCGCAAAGACTGTCGCGGAAATGGTGGTCAATGCACTAGAAGAAAAACAGCTGCTGACTTGATAATCAACAACTGTTGTCTTTTAAATTAATACACTGGGGCGCTACCGGATATATTTCATGCGGATCAGCTTCACCATGTTGAACATATCGGAAAACGCTATTCTGAATCTTGTGTCAAATGACATTTCACGGTCGGTTTGTACGAGACTGTAGAGCCGTATTTCTTCGGTTACTTGAATCGCGTCCGATATTTTAGCAGCAAAAGCATCGGCTTTTTTCACGCAGAAATAAGTAGGTGCTTCCTGCTTTCCCATTTTATCAATCATTCGCCGTGCTACCCTCAACCCCGCCGGAGACAGCGTATCAAACACCACCTCCGCCTGCGAAAACTCGGCAAGAAGCCGGATAAAGCCGATGATTTGATCTTCGGGGAAATAGAGAAACAGGCCGGATGCAATGAACAGCACAGGCTGCCGCTGTGCTTTTTTGACAATATCCATCCATTGCGGATCAAACATCGAATACGGCAGATAGCGGTCGCGCTTTGATTCTGGAAAATATTGGCTGCGAAGCGCAAGTACTTCGGGCAGATCCAGCTCAAACCACAACGCTTCCCCGTTATCGTTGCGCTGATACAGCGTTTCCAGCCCGCAGCCCAGGTTGACAATCGCGCCGTCCGGATGCCGGGACAAAAACGAACAGAGTATCCGATCCATGTTCATGGACCGAACCGCGCTGGCAAGCGATGCGTATTCGGTCTGGCCGGGCATGGCTTTGATGCGCGGCTCCAGCGTATCGTAGATGGCCAGCGCCGCATCATCCCGCAGAATGTCGGGATAATGTTTTGTGGTATATATACGGCCAAGCAAAGGAATGTACAGGGTATCCGATACGGTTGTTAATGCGGGCATAGTCAACCTCCTTTTCAAGATGCTGTGATTGTACAGCAGCAATAAACCAACGGAAAAGAAGCAGGGAGAAGCGCTGTTTCCCGTAGGGTGAAACCGTTGTCGGTCAGAAACCGGCAATAGCTTTCCGGCGTCCATTTTTGATAAGCGTGAAAACCGACGACGGATGCCAGCGGTGAGAACAGAGCGGCTTTTTTGCTCCCTCCGTGCGCAAAGGTCGGCGCAATCAGGTAACCGTCCGGTTTCAGCACTCGTTTGATTTCCGCCAGCGCCTTTTCCGGGTGTGGCATGACATGCAGGGTATTGGATATGACCACGATATCAAAGCTGTCCGCGTCATACCCCAGAGAATAGGCGTTTTTGATGAAAAAGTGCACGTTGGTGATCCCGAGCTCCCGTGCCTTATTACGGGCCTTGAGAATCATATCCCGGGAAAGATCAACCGCCTCCACCTGTTTTACACTCCCGGCGATCCCCAGCGAGAGAATCCCCGTGCCTGTGGCAACCTCCAGCACGACGGATTCAGGTTTTGCCAACAACGAAATCTTTTGGATCACCTGCTGATACGCCGGCATATCGCGTTTCATGAACGTGTCATAAATTCCGGAAAAACGATTCCAAACCACGGCTTCATTTCTCATGATGATAAACTCCTGTAATTGTCGGTCAATCAGCTGTTGGCATACTGCGTATTGACCATCGATGCGAAAATACCCTGCTGTTCTTTTAACAGAGCGGGAGGACCAGCTTCCACGACGGCACCGTCTTTGATGACGATGATTTTATCCGCACCGGCAACCGTACGCATGCGGTGTGCGATTACCAGCACGGTTTTGTTTTCAATCAGCGTGCTAATTGCCCGTTGAATTTTACTCTCGTTTTCAGCGTCAAGTGACGCCGTCGCTTCATCCAGCAGGATAATCGGTGCGTCTTTAAGCATGGCTCTGGCAATGGAAATTCGCTGCCGCTCGCCGCCGGACAGCCGCTCGCCGTTTTCACCGATCAGGGTATCGTAACCGTGGGGCAGCTTTTGCACAAAATCATCACACTGTGCTAGGCGGGCGGCCTGCAGCACTTTTTCGTCGGTTGCGTTCTTTTTGCCCAGACGGATATTATCCATCACACTGGCATTGAACAGCGTTACATCCTGAAACACGATAGAGTAAGATGACAGCAGGGTTTCGGGATCGATTTTCGAGATATCGATACCGCCAAGTGTAATCTTGCCCCGATCCGCATCCCAAAAGCGAGCGGAGAGCTTAGCCACTGTGCTCTTACCGCCGCCTGACGGGCCCACGAGCGCGGTCACCTCGCCCTGCCTGGCGGTCAGGCTGATGTTTTTCAAGGTTTGTACGCCTTCCAGATACGAAAAGTCTACATTATGAAAGGCGATATCAAAGGATCGCGGCCGAAAATCGGATGTGCCTTCCTGCCTTGGCATAGTGTCCATTTCCTTCATACGGCTGATACGCACCTTCAGGAACAACAGCATGGCCAGGTTGTTCATTACTTCCATCAGCGGATTATAGATACGGGAGGCGATGATCAGGAATACGATATAGGTGAAGATGCTTACCGAGCTGGAGGCCAGCAGATATGCGCCTGCCAGGATCACGCTGGGAAGCCCGAGCTTGAGAATGACATACGAGAAATTGATAGCGGAACCCAGCAGCAGCTCGCCTTTGATCAGGCGCTTTTCGTAGTTGTCAAGCTTATCGTTCAGCTTGGCGGAATAGTCATCCTCCCGATTATAAGCTTTGATTTCATGGATGGAATCAAGCCCTTCCTGCACGGTATCGGCAATTCCGCGCTTGATGTGGTACATGCGGCTGTGTTGTCGGCTTTGAAAGTGTCTGGAACGGGCAAACACGAGCAGCGCAACGGGAACAACCCAAAATACCGCAAGCGACAGCTGCCAGTTGTACAAAAACAGCATAACACCCATGATGCAAATAACAATACCGGAGGCATAGATTTGCGGAACAGCATGGGAAAACAGCTGTTCGATCTGGGTAGCGTCTTCCATAATGGTTGAACTTAAGTCCGCGATATCCTTTTTGCCGAAAAACGCCAGCGGCAGCTTGCGCAGCGTTTCCGCCAAACTGATGCGGCGGCGCGCGCTTTCCTCATAAATTTTGGTGTAGGTTGCCTGATACTGGAAATAGGCAATGACGAACATGACCAGGAAGGAGACAACGGACCAGAGCACATAGGGGAGAATGCTATCATCCGGCACAACCGTACCGGAGATCAATGCCTGCAGCGTATGATCCAGAAACAGAAACGCAAGGATAACGGGAAGCATAAAGCTCAATTCCATCACAGACGTCCATGCGATAGATTTAATGAGATCCGATGCGCCTTTTTGGCTCATGGCATACTTTCGCTGAAAATAGTTACGCATATTGCATACCCTCCTCTGTCATGGCCTTTCCTGTTATTTCCCATGCAACGGACTGCTGGTATTCATTCCACATGGCGTGGTAAAGCCCGCCTTTTGCGTATAGCTCGTCGTGCGTTCCCGCTTCGGCAATTTTGCTATCCGCAATCACCAAAATACGGTCGGCATTGCGTACGGTGGTCAGCCTATGCGCGATCATCAAGGTAGTTTTGCCGCGGCTGAGTTCTGCGAGAGCTTTGTGGATCAGATGTTCATTTTCGGGATCGGCAAACGCCGTCGCCTCGTCCAGCAGCACGATGGGGGCGTTTTTCAAAAAAGCACGCGCCAGCACAATGCGCTGCTGCTCGCCGCCTGAAAGATAGGTCCCCTCCGTACCGATGACCGTATTCAGCCCCTGGGGCAGATGATCAATGATTTCGCGCGACTGCGAGTGGTTTATGGCGCGGTCAATATCCTCCTGCGATACGTTCTGCGTACCGAACACGATGTTTTCACGCAGCGTGCCCTTAAGCAGCTTTGTGTTTTGAAATACAAAGGAAATCGTGTTCATCAGCTGCTGCTTTGGAATCTGTTTAACGTTGATACCACTGACTAAAACCTCGCCTTCCGCGGCATCCCAAAATCGGGCGGCCAGCCGGGCAACCGTGGTTTTTCCGCCGCCGGATGCGCCGACCAGCGCGATGGTTTCGCCTTCATGAAGCGTGAAGCTGATGTTGTCCACAGCCCGCTTGCTGCTGCCGGGATAGGTAAACGAAACATTACGAAACGCAAGACTGTGATCCCGCAAAGGCGCCGGCGTATCGGAAAAATGCATGGCCGGATAGGAAAACAAGTTTTCCAGCCGGTCAATTGCCTGCTTGGCAATCATGGCATTTTGCCGGAAATACATCGAGCGCATCAGCAGCAGGGAAAACAGCGGCGATATCAGCAAATAGAAAACGAAATCCGCAAGCACAACCGGCAGCTGATCGCTCCGCCCCGCCAGCAGGATGGCAGCGGGAACCAGAAAGAACGCGGCGGACTGCATCAGCACCAAGTACATTGACATCGACTTGCGCCAAAGCAGCGTATAGGCATGCACCATTTCCTTATAACGCATAATGCTTGCATAAAACCGTTTGAAGGAAAATATGCTTTGCCCAAAGGTTTTCACCACCGGAATACCGCGGATATATTCCACCGATTCCGCGCTCATCTCTTCCAGCGAATCAAAATACCGCTGCTGAAACGCCTTTCCCTGCGAGGACATCATAAAGCTCATCGTCAGGAAACCCAGTGCAATCGGGATCAGCGAAACAAGCCCCATGCGCCAGTCTACCAGCAGCACCAACGCAAGCAGGATGATGGGGGATACCACGCTGCCGGCCATATCCGGCAATTGGTGCGCCAGAAAGGTATGCGTGGTGCCCGCGCCGTCGTTGACGATTTTTCGGAGCCTGCCACTTGCATGCTGATCAAAAAAGCCCAGCGGCATGGCCATGATCTTACGCATGCCCTCTTTTTGCATACCAACCTCAACATGGAAGGCGGCCAGATGCGAGCTCATCAAGGCACAGAAATAGAGGACGATTCCGCTAAACGCGCAGCCAAACGCGTACCATGCATAGGTGGTAATGCGTGCCAGATCAATGGATTGCGGATTGGCAAGAATGTCACGGGTGATGTACCACATCAACAAGAACGGCAATATGTTCAGCGCGGCGGAAACCCCTGACAGGACCAGAGACAGCGGCAAAAGCGCTTTTTTTTTGCCCATGTACGGATAAAACCTCTTGACAATGGATGCTTCCTTTTCTTTTGGCATGATGCCTAACCTCCTGAAACGATGTTGTATTTGTTTTCGTGCAGGGAAAGCGACAATGAAATTAGATTGAAATTGATGGTTAGTCATCTCTAACCGTGACAGAAAAAAATGAATCCCGAACAATTTACAGCAGAATACCGGCTCACTCCTTTGCTTGACGGTTCGATTCAATAAACTAATAGTTAGAGAACACTAACCGCATTGTACCATGGTTGCCCGCATAAAGCAATACGGAATCGCACACTATTGCGATTCCGTATTGCTGAAAAAACGATTTATTTATCGTCCATCTTGAGCACGGCAATGAACGCCTCGCTGGGCACCTCCACCGAGCCGAATTGGCGCATGCGCTTTTTGCCTTCCTTTTGCTTTTCCAGCAGTTTTTTCTTGCGTGTGATATCGCCGCCGTAGCACTTGGCTAACACGTCCTTGCGCAGGGCACGCACGGTTTCGCGGGCAATTACCTTGCCGCCGATGGCTGCCTGAATGGGAATTTCAAATTGCTGGCGCGGGATGACGTCGATCAGCTTTTTAGCAATGCTGCGGCCGCGCGGATAGGCCTTGTCCCGATGCACGATGATGGTGAACGCGTCGCAAATATCGCCGTTGAGCAGGATATCCATCTTTACCAGATCGCTCTGCTGATAGCCTTTCAGCTCGTAATCAAAGCTGGCATAGCCGCGGGAACGGCTTTTGACCTGATCGAAAAAGTCATAGATGATTTCATTGAGCGGGATATCGTAGGTCAGCTTTACGCGTCCGCCTTCATATTGCATATCCAGGAACGTGCCGCGCTTTTCCTTGGCAACCTCCATCAGGGTGCCCACATACTCCTGCGGGGTGTAGATCGTCGCAAATACATAAGGCTCTTCCATGTGATCGATCACGCTGGGATCGGGCAGATTGGTGGGATTGTCGATAGCGACCATGGTGCCGTCTGTCTTAAACACGTGGTAGATCACGCTGGGGGCGGTGGTGATGAGGTTGAGGTCGAACTCGCGCTCCAGCCGCTGGGAGATGATATCCATGTGTAAAAGCCCCAGAAAACCGCAGCGAAAGCCGTAACCAAGCGCCACGGAGGTCTCCGGCTCAAAAGAGAGCGAGGCGTCGTTCATGCGAAGCTTTTCCAGCGCGTCCTTGAGGGCATCGAAATCGTTGCCGTCGGCGGGATAAATGCCGCAGAACACCATCGGCGTCACCGCGCGGTAGCCCGGAAGCGGATGATCGGCGGGCGCCTCGGCATTGGTGATGGTATCGCCCACGCGGGTATCGGAAATATCCTTGATCGATGCGCTGATGTAGCCCACATCGCCGGCCTGCAGCATGTCGCAGGGCTGGTAACCCGGGTGGAACGTGCCAACCTCCACGATGTCAAACTCCGCCTTGCTCGCCATCATACGCATGCGCATACCAGCCTTTACCGTGCCCTGCATCACGCGCACAAAGCAGATGGCGCCGCGGTAGTTATCGTAGTACGCGTCAAAGATCAGCGCCTGCAGCGGTGCGGTTTCATCGCCTTTGGGCGCGGGAACATATTTAACAATGGCCTCCAGCACATCCCCGCAGTTTTCACCGGTTTTGGCGGAGATGGTAGGTGCGCTTTCCGCGTCCAGCCCGATTACATCCTCAATTTCGTGCTTAACTTCCTCTGGCTGCGCGCTGGGCAGATCGATTTTGTTGATCACAGGAATGGTTTCCAAATCATGCTCCAGCGCCATGTAGACGTTGGCCAGCGTCTGCGCTTCGATGCCCTGTGTGGCGTCCACCACCAACAGCGCACCCTCGCAGGCGGCCAGTGCGCGGCTGACCTCGTAGCTGAAGTCCACATGGCCGGGCGTATCGATCAGGTTGAGGGAATAGGTTTGCCCGTCCTTGGCTTTATACTGCATGTGCACGGCTTTGCTTTTGATGGTAATGCCGCGCTCGCGCTCCAGCTCCATGCTGTCCAAAATCTGTTCCACCATTTCGCGGTGCTCAAATACGCCCGTCATTTCCAGCAGACGGTCAGCCAGTGTGGATTTGCCGTGGTCAATATGTGCGATAATGCAAAAATTGCGGATATGCGAAAGCCTGTCGTTTGGCATGAAATCCTCCTCAGGGCGCTTGATAATGGTTCGGAATGTATCATACTGTATTTTACGCAAATTGGCAATGAAAAGCGAAAGCCGCCTGCGGTTAAGCAGGCGGCGGCAGGGTAGATGCTGTAAATAATCAGTTTGCCAGATCATTCAGCCTGGCGGCACATTCTTCCGCCGTGCCGGATCCGTCAAGGTAGGCGAGTACAGCTTCCACCATATCGGGGAACGTCGAATCATGCCATCCATAGGGATCTGTCAGCAGGGGTTCCAGCTTCAGGTTCAGGTGCGGGGAGAGGACATCCCGGTAAAATGCCAGCGCGTCGTCGGTGATCAGCCAGAAGGTAGGCTCATTGAGGATATCCGCTATTCTATCGGTTGCGGGGGGATCCGCTGCGTATTCCTCGTCAATGATCGCTTCGAAACCCGGAAAAAGCACGCCGGCAGCCTGATCGGGGCATAACAGGGCGGCCGTTGTGTCGTCATAATGTGAGGCAATATAGGAAAGGTATTCGATAGCGCCTTCCTTGTTTTGGCTGTTGGGATTCAACACATAGACCATCATCCTTGCGGATACCTGCGGCTCGTCCTGCGCGCTGAGCGTGGGCGGCAGCATGGCATAGACCGGCTCTTCCTTGCCGTACATGGTATAGCTTACGGCAGCGGAGTAATCCAAATCCGGGGTATAAACGGCCCAATTCTGCAAATCGGCGGCTTTGAGCTGCTTAAGATAGGAAAGGAACGTATCCGACGCGAAATCGGGGGTTTCTTCATGCGTCATGATTGATTGCTCCAGCAGATAGCGCACATAGTCCTCCCGACTCCATGCCGTATCGGCATAAGCGTTGCCGATCACCGTGCTTGCGGCAAGCAGTTCGCTCAGGGTTGTAGGCCTGGCATTGGCAGGGGCGGCCGCCTCCCAATCGCACAGCATGATTTCCGACGGCACCGCGCACAGGGCATCCTGATAGAAAACGGCGTCGGTAATCTGCGGCAGCATAGCGCGGCAGGTTTCGGCAAGCACCGCGTCGGCATCGATCACGGCCAGCGTCCCGTTTTCGATCAGCTCCAGCACACCCGCATCCAGCTTGACATGGAACAGATCAACGGTTTCGCCGCTTCGGACAGCCTCCAGAATTTCTGCGGAGCAATAGTGCGGACTTGTTTGCCGGATAACGGTCGTACCCAGGTGGGTCGCTTCAAAGCTGTTATCAAGATTATAGGAGATATTTGCAGCGGAGGTATATCCGGCAATGCGGATCTGCGCTCCCGTCTCATCGCCGCCAAACGTAACATACTGTGCGCCGTTCAGGCTGACGGCTACATATCCGTTGTCAAGCACCGCAAAGTAGAAGCTGTTGGAAGGAACAGAACGTTCGCGCACCACCTGCCACGCGTTGCCGCTGAAGCATTGCAGCGAGCCGTCAACCATGGCATATATCGCATCGAACTGCTGCGAATACGCAACGCCGCTTACGCCCAGCAAGGGCAGCGTGCTGATGATTGCCGCATTGCCGCTTTGGGTATCGACCGAGACCACGCTGTCTCCGGTATCGAAGTCCCGCTGTATGCCCAAAAGCATGTTTTGCCTGTAATTTGCAATGCTGATGATTCCCTGCGCCGGCATGGTTTCCAGCGTATTGCTGTCAATATTCCACCGATAGAGCGTCGTTTCGGTCTCGTGTTTTGCCAGCAGGAACAAGGCGTCGTCCTGATATACGATGCTTGCAATATAACCTTCGCCGAAATCCACACCGGTATCGTGATAGTCCAATACGATCTGCGGCTCACCGTTATTGTATGCCCATATTGCCTCGTGATCCGTGTCCAGCAGCGCCAGTCCGTCATCGGCAAACAGCAGGCTGTCAATCGAAATGCCGGCCTCCTGCAGCGCCTGTGAAGACATTTCCATCTGCGCGTCCTCATCCGTGCTGCGCCAGACCATCAACCCTTGATTGGTCATGGTGTACAGCGTGTCGTTCACCGTTACGGCACTGGTGGGGCTGCCTTTTGTGCGCAGAAAGCTCAGGTAGCCCGAGACCATGGTCGCGGCCAATGCCGTTACGGCGGCAAGCAGCAGGATGAGCGCCAGCGCCAACCCGACCGATATCTTTTTCTTCACTTTTCTTCCCTCCGTGATACTGCGCATGATGTGGTTCACATTGCGCTGCGATACATGAACTTCCGAGAGATTGCCGTCAATCGCCTGTCTGATCCCGTTGTCTGTCATTGCAATCCCTCCTTTTCCAGCGATGTTTTGAGGAGCTTTTGTGCTTTTAGCAGGCGCTGATGAACCGCCGATACGCTGATGGACAGGCAATCCGCGATTTCCTGCAGGGTCATGCCCTGATAGTAATACAGCAAAACGGTCTGCTTATGCTTTACGGGCAGGGTCAGCAAAGCAAAAAACAGGGCGCGCTCCTGTGTTGCCACGGGAACCTGCTCCGCGGTAATCTCCTGCAGTACCTTGGTGCGGTCCACATGGCGGAACCATCGGGAACGGTGATAGTCATGGCAGGTGTTGATGGCGATACGCGTAAGCCATGTTTTGGCGGTGCTGCCGTTTTTCTGTTCAAACTGCGCCATGTTGTTCCAGGCCTTGAGAAATGTGTCCTGCATGGCGTCTTCCGCCAGATTCATATCCGACAGATAAACAAAACACATGCGCAGGATATCGTCACCGTATGCTGCAATCCAGTGTTCAAGGCGTGCTTTGCGGCCGGCATCAGGGGCCTTGGCATACACCACGCACATCACCTCTTTCACTTTATTAGACGGTTTACTTCCATGATATTTCCAGCGAATTTAAATATTCTGCGGCAAAAATTTCTGTTATGCTTACCATAACATTACACTGACAGTTCTTCAACGATCAATCGGATAGCCAAACGCAAGGACGCGTGTTATGATGGGGATAGATTGAAGGAATTGAGGAAGCAAACCATGCAGCTGTCGCTCTATGTTCATTTTCCGTTTTGCAAGTCAAAGTGCATCTACTGCGATTTTTGCTCGTTTGCGGCGAACGAGCCCACGATGGAAACCTATTGCAGCTGCCTGGTGCGCGAAACGGAGCTGTATGCGCTCGCGTATGCCGACGCGTCGATCCAGACGGTGTATTTCGGCGGCGGTACACCGTCCATTGTACCTGTGCCGCTGATGCAAAAGGTGCTGGACGGCTTGCACTCCTGCTTTACGATCCCATGGGAGATCGAGTTTACCGCGGAGGCAAACCCGGGTACAATGACAGACGAATGGCTTGCCGTGATGGCGGAGGGCGGCGTAAACCGTTTGTCCATCGGTATACAGGCCAAACAGGAGCGCTTGCTGAAGATGCTTGGGCGCATCCACAGCTTTCCGCAGGCGGCGGAGGCGCTGCGGTTGGCGCGGGATCACGGAATTCAAAACCTGAGCGCCGACCTGATGTACGGCTTGCCGACCCAGACATTGGAAGAATATCTTGATTCCATTCGTGCGGTAGCGGATCTGGGAGTGCAGCATATCTCGGCGTATGCATTGAAAGTGGAGGACGGCACACGGCTGCGGCGTATGATCGACACAGGTACGCTGCCCGCACCCGACGAGGATTTGTCGGCCGATATGATGGACGCCGGCATTGCGCTGCTGCAGTCGCTTGGCTATCGGCGCTATGAGATTTCCAATTTTGCCAAGCCGGGGTTTCGCTCACAGCATAACATGAAGTATTGGCAGCAGGCATACTATCTGGGGCTGGGGTTGAACGCGGCCAGCATGCTGCCCGCCGGGGATACGACCTATGTTCGCCAAACCAATACGCTGGTGATGGATACATATTGTCAAAAACTGCTGTCGGGCCGGCTGCCTGTGGAGGAGTGCATCCCGATTAGCCGCAGGGAAGCGATGTTTGAAACCGTGATGCTCGGCTTGCGCACAACCGATGGTGTACGGCTCAAGGATTTTGAAGCCATGCACAAGACGCCGCTGTTTGCGGTATATGGCGATGCAATCCGCACGCTGCAGAACAGGGGATGGCTGCAGCCGATGAATCCCGAAGATCCCCGGCTGGTACTCAATGAAAAGGGAATGGCAATGCAGAATACGGCGCTGATGCCGTTTATGGA
>DAOPIR010000047.1:0-16417 GCA_035399245.1 Candidatus Limiplasma sp. | reverse complement strand
TCTGCGTCGGGGCCGGCGATCACCGGCGTTGCGCCGATTTCCGCGCAGCCCTTTTGAAATCCGTTGTACATCACCTGCAATATAAGGATTGACCGTATCCTTAACAACCAGGGCAAATACCGGCATAGGCGCTGCCGTTTCCTGCGCCTGCTCGCTTTGCTGCGGATCGGCGTTTTGGCAGCCTGCAAGGAAGATCACCATACACAGGATGATGCAAAGCATAATGCGTTTCAAGGCACAGCCTCCTTTCAGCCTTTGAAATCCGTTGGCCAAAGCCCTTCGACCTTTTTGAACACACGGGAAAAATGATACTGGTTTTTGAAACCTACCTGCTCCGCCACCTCGCGTACCAGCAAAGTGGGATTGCTGCGCATGAGCGCTTTGGCCTTGTCCAGCCGTATCCGGGTCAGGTAGTCAGTGGGAGACTGGCCGTAAGCCTGCCGGAACAGGAAAGAAATATAACTGGGCACATACCCGAACATTTTAGACAGCGTTTGTCCGGTAATGTGCTCCGTATAATGGCTACGAAGGTACTCCTCCACCTTCTGGATTGTTGTGTTTCCCTCGCTGATGGCAATGGAAGAGGTGTCCAGCGACTGTACGATTTCCTCAAGCTCCTGCAGGGAGGATGCCTGGCTGACTGCCTGATGAAACCATTCGCGGTACTGGAACACGTGGCCCGGATCCTGCGAGCGGGACTCCAGCAGGGTAATCACGCGTAAAAACAGGGTTAATACGCGCCGCTGCGTCCAGCTTTCCTGCTCAAAACGCGTAAACAGATCATGCCGAAACGCCTGGCTGTTTTCCGGGTCCCCGCCGATGATGAGCTCGGCATAGTGCTTGGCGGTTTCCGAGTCCGCCGCAAAATCGTTATCCGTAAACTCCATATTTGCAAGCGCCTGAACGCTGATGGATTCATACAAGCTTTTGCCGATAATGATCCGATCCGCCAGAAGCCGGCGCAGCCGCTTGTGCAGCCATCCGATGTCCGGCACGATCGCCGTATCGCAAAGGCAGGCACAGTTGATGGGCAGTGCACTTTGCGCCTGCACGCGTTGGTAAAGCATCTGCATCATATCCGCAGGAGCGGTTTCCTCCGGTTGGTAAACCAAAATGCGTTCGGCGGGCGTATCGCCCATGTACTCCTGCACAAACGGCATGCGGTCGCCGCCGATCTCTTTGGCCAGGCCGACCAGCGACAGCTTTTGCCAGATATCCGACGCATGGCTGTATAGCTCGCCGTCGGCGCTGTGGGGCATGGCGCCCGCGCAAAACAGGCAGATGCCAAGCTGCACCGCTTGCAGTCTGTCCGCTTTCTGTGCGGGAAACATATGGTTGATCCGCGCGGCGATGCTTTGCTGCATGCGCTCCTGCTTGCGGGCGATAAATTTTTCCTTCAGCTTGAAGAGAAGCTTTTCCAGCGTTTCTTCGGTAAGGGGTTTGAGCAGATAATCCACCGCCTGCGCACGGATGGCCGAGGCTACGTAGTCAAAGTCCTGATAGCCCGACAGCACCACGATGGAGCAGTCCGGATACAGCGTCTGCACCGTGTCCATCAGCCGCAGGCCGTCCATTACAGGCATGCGGATATCCGTAAACAGCACATCAAAGTATTCCGTTTTCAGCTTTTCCAGCGCTTCTTCCCCGTCGCCTGCCGTAGCCGCTACGCAAAAATCCGGATCAATATGCTCAATCAGCCGCTTGGTGCGCCGCAGGATGGGCGGCTCGTCTTCAGCGATCAATACCCGAATCATCCGCCTCACCTCCGATCCGTACAATGGTTCCGCCGCCGGGCAGGTTTAGAATTTCGTAATCCGGCGGGGTGTTCTGCAAAAGCGTCAGGCGCAGGATACTGTTGATCAGGCCCATGCCGTCGGCCCGCAGCGATTCGAAACTGCCGGACATATCGCGCTCGAACGAAACGATCCGCTGATGAATTTCGTTGATCTTGATCTGGGTAATTCCCACGCCGTTGTCCTGCACGGTCAGCTCCCATTTCCCGTTCAGGCGATGCAGGCTGATGTCGATGCGCCACGGCGGACGGCTGCCCGAAAAGCCGTGCTTGAAACAGTTCTCCGCCAGCGGCTGAACAATCAGCTTGGGAACCAGGATGGAAAGCGCATCCTCATCTGCATGAATGGCATAGTCAAAGCGGGTTTCATAGCGCTCTTTCATCAAGTCCAGATAGTTGCGGGCGTGCTGCAGCTCGCGCTCAAAGGTAACGCGGTCGTTGTTGTAATCGGCGATGTAGCGCATCATATCGGTCAGCTTCATGCACATGGCCACGGTGCGCGGGCTGTTTTCTTCCTCGCCGGATTCCACAATGGCCGACAGCATATTGTACAGGAAATGCGGGTTCATCTGCGACTGCAGCGCGCGCAGATAGGCTTTCATTTCAAAGGAAATCGATTTGTTGATGCGCACCAGCATCTGACGGTAGGCCGCGTCCAGCTGGCGCAGCTCCTCCACGGTGTATTCCCGCTGGGGGGAGGTGAGCACGTGGCTGATATTGTGCAGACTGATGCTGCCGATATCCTCGGACAAGGTTGTCAGCGGCTTGGCAATGTAATCGGCCGTCACACTGGTCGCCAGCAGCATCAGCACCAGCAGTGCAAAGCAAACGGCGATCATCAGATAATAGCTGCTTAAATACGGCTCGTTGAGCTGTGCGGTGGGGATCAGGCAGCAAAGCAGCCAGTCCGACGGCTCCACACGCGATACGATGGCTAGCTTATCCACGCCATCCTCTTCCAGATAATCGGTAACGGCTACGACTTCGCCGCTTTCATCCGCGGTGCCCAGCGCGAGCAGCTCCGGCGCGATGGCGGTGATATCGCGGGCTGCATCCGCGGCATAGATAATGCTGCCGTCCGTGTTTACAAGTAGGTATTCCGTTCCTCCGCCGGCGTTGGCAAAGAACGGATAATCCGAAAACACGTTGATATCCATCTCGATGGATAATATGGCAAACACCTTGGCCGTATAGGCCGGTGAAAAGGCCCGCAGCACCGTGAAGGTGTAGGATTTGGGGTTGTTGGACCAGCGGTCCGCCTGCGGCCCTAATATCAGGCGCCGATCCGGACTTTCGGACAGAAGCTCCATGGTATCCAGAATGGATTGCTTGTCCGCCAGGATGGCGTTGATGTTGTCTTCGGTTTCGTACAGGGAACCGGTCGCCACAAAATCGCCGTTTTGGTTGTAGATGCAAATGCGCGCGGCAAACGCATCCGTGCCGTTGAGGCTGGTGAGGATGGATTCAGCAAGGATGCCGTCGAGCAGGTTTTCGGAAAAATAATTGGTGTCGTCCTCATCCGAGGAAAGCAGAACGAAGAAGTTCAGCAGCTCCGTGTTGGAGATCACCTGCGTTGCCAGCTGATCGACGCGGCTTAAAATCTGCTCCAGCTCCGATACGTTGGCGTTGTGCAGCTGCTGCTGGTGATAGACCTCCGTTTCACGGTTGAGCCGCGATGAGGTGCCGATTAAGAGCGCAGCAAACACAAACACGACGCAAAGCCCTACCACCGCATAGGAAGCAAATAGCTTTTTCTTAAACGGCCTTACGGAGAAAAAACGCTTCATGGCTTATTTGGAATAGGCCATAGTGGTCATAAAGGAGGCGGGGCCGTCCGTGGTATCGGCACGCGAATACTGCACCACGACGGGCACGCTGGATAGCACATGCGCAGCATAGGGCACACCCCGGGGCACCGGATTGCCGTCTATGTCCGTTTGCTTGTCCATGCGGATGTGATGGGTACGCCGCGCGGCGCACTGGGCTGTGCGCAGGGCAACGGGCTCGCGGGTCTCAAAATAAAGCGTAATTTGGATGTCTGCATCCGTGTCGCCGACGTTAAGCACGCAGATACTTTCGTGGCTTACATAGTTTTTGCTGGCAGTGATGGCCGGATAATACATATCGGGGATCAGCCATTCCTGTTTGCCGATGTGCTGCATGGTATTCAGTTCCTTTCGTGGTTTCCTATATTATAGTACGGGCTTGGCTGCAAAGCAACCAAGCCCGCGGGGGGTAGTTCCAACTTTATGATTGGAAGGAGAGCTGAAATTACAGGATGTTTACCCAGTCATCAACCGTGTCCACGGTAAACGGATTGAGCTTGTTGAGGTACAGGATGGTGCCGCCGCTGGAGGATTCCGTGACTTCCAGGCCTTCAAAGCCGGGAACGGCAAGCGTGTCGCCCACAGCGCCGGTAATGTCTCCATTCACCAGGGCGCAGGCCGCGTATGATGTCACGTAGCCCAGCTCGATCGGGTTCCACAGGAAGGTCTCGTCGCAGACGCCGGCCTTGATGTACTCGGCCATATCGCTTGCGAGCGTCAGGCCGGTCACCTTCACCTTGCCGGTCATGTTTTCGTCCATCACGCACTTGGATACGGCGGGGCCGCCGACGGTGGTGGGCACGATCAGTCCTTTGATGTCGGGATACTGGTGCAGCAGGGCCAGCGTTACATCATAGCTCTTCTGGTACTCATCGTCGCCGTACACAACGCCGAGATACTCGATGTTGGCATAGGTCGGATCGTCCTTAAGCGCTTCTTCGATGTAGCTGATCCACAGGTTCTGGTTAGCGGCGGTTGCGCCGGCGGATACGACGGCGATCTGGCCTTCATAACCGATGGAGGCGGCAATGCTCTCCAGCAGCTGCAGGCCGATGGCCTTTGCGCTGGCGGGCTGCACGTCCAGGTCACGCGCTTCGGCAGACACTTCGGCGTCCCAGGAGACGACCTTGATGCCTTCTTCACGCGCTGCCTGCAGCACGTCTACCAGGCCGTTGGGATCGTTGGCGGATACGCAGAGTACATCCACGCCCTTGTCGATAAAGTTCTGGATGATGCGGATCTGGCCGTCGTTGGAGCCGTCTTCGGGGCCGTCGTGGTCAAAGGTGAAGCCGAGTTCTTCGGCAGCCTGCTCAAAGCCGGTGACTGCCGCCTGGAAGTAGGCGTTGCCGGACTGCTTGTAAACCACACCGATGTACAAGCCCTCGCCCGTAACGTCTGCCGAGGCGATCGCGTAGGTTCCCAGTACCAGAACCACCGCAACGATCAGAGTGAGTAACCGTTTCATGTAAGTAACCTCCTTGTTATTTTGCCCTCGACGGGCTGTTCTCTATCTTCACGGATTTCCGTGAGATTTTCTCTTCGCTCTTGGATAAAGTGGCATTATCGCTTTATCCAGAGACACTTCGGGCTTGCTCGCGTTGCTCACGGTCAGCCCTCCTTGCTTGGCAAGGCTCCGGAAATCACCGCGCATGTCGCTGATTTCGGATGGGCAGTCGAAGGGTTTCGCCCCTTGGACACATTCCAAAAGAAATTAAGGAGCCGCCCTCCTAAGCCTGCGGGCTTTCCGGCGCTTTTTCAAGCTGTACCTGCTGCCGGTGCAGGCGCATATGGGTAGAGATATCCTGCATGATATTGGGGATCAGTACGCTTAGGATCAGCACAGCGCCGACCGCCAGGTTTACGGTGCTGTCCGGCAGACTGAATACGGTGCCGAGGCCTTTTTTCATAACGCCGAAGATCAACACGGAGAGGATGCCGCCTGCCACATTGCCCTTGCCGCCCGAGGTGGAAAAACCGGCCAGCACGGCCGCCGCGATGGCGTACATTTCGTAACCTTCCATCGCGTCCGCGCGGATGGAGCGGGAAGCGGAGCCGACATAGAAGATGGCCGACAGGGCGGACAGCGCGCCGCAGATGGTGAAGGCGATAAACCGGATGCGGTCTACCCGGATGCCGCTGAAGCGGCTGGTGCTCGGATTGGTGCCCACGGCAAACAGCTTACGGCCTGCGGACGTCATGTGCAGCACGATGAAAAAGCCCAGCGAGAAAAGCAAAAACCAGAAGATGATCACCGGTACGGACAGGCTTCCGACCGCTACGGTTTTATTCAGGTTTTTCAAAAGATCAAACGTCGCGTCGTCCTTAAAGGTCAAGGTGTTTCCGCCCAGCAGCAGGTAGCACAGCCCGCGGAAAAACAGCATGGTGGACAGCGTGATAATCATGGAAAACAGTTCCTTGAAGCGCGATACCAGCAGCCCGTTGAGCATGCCGCATACCGTGCCTGTGCCGATGCACAGGAGCAGCGCCAGCACAAACGCCAGCCAGTGTGCCATGCCGGCGCCGGTAAACGCGCCGTAGGTGACAAACAATACGGCGGCGCTCAGCGCGCCCGTCGCGCCTACGGAGATATCGATATCACCCATGGCGAGGATCAACATCATGCCCAGCATCATAAAGCTGTAAAGCATGTACGGCTGGATTCCCTTGACGAGCTTAACGAGATTAAAGGCGTCCTTTTTTTGCGTGCCCGAGGCAACGTTAACGGCGTCCTTCCAGTCAAAGATGATGTACAGCGCCACCAACAGGACAATCAGCATGGTTTCCCAGCGCAGAAGTGATTTCAGAAATTTCTTCATCAGATATTCCTCCCAACCAGATCGCGCCTGGTGGCGGCCCTGCTCAGCGATACGTTGAGAAGAATGGCCAGCAGGATCAAAATGCCCTTAAACAGCTCTGTGATCATCGTGTTGGAGATAAACACCTGCGGGATGGCGCTGTTGATGGTTGCGATCATAATCGCGCCGATAACAACGCCCATAATCTTGCCATAGCCGCCGGTAACGGCAACGCCGCCCAGCACGCATACGGCAATCACAAACATTTCCTCGCCCGTGGCGGATACCTTTTCAATCGCGTTGTAATAACCCAGCCACATAATGCCGCCCAGCCCCGCGGTGGCGCCGCAGATGGTGTGCGCCAGCACTTTGATCAGGTTCAGGTGTACGCCGCGCACACGGGCGGCTTCTTCATTGGAGCCGACAGCGTACAGGTTGCGCCCCGTGCGGGTGTAGCGCAGAAGGATCCACATCAGCACCACCACAATAATGGCGATCCATACCAGATACGGCAGCCCGAGAAAATAGTTTTTCAGCATGAAATTGCGAAACACGGTTGACAGGTCCGTAGGCGATATTTTGTTCAGTCCCAGCATCCAGTCCATCGGGATCAGCGCGCGTGCCACGTAGCTCATGCCCAGCGTCACGATGATCGGCAGTACCTTGCCGTAAGCCACCAGCACGCCGCTGAGCGCCCCGAACAGCGCGCCCACGCCGATGCCCACCACGAACATGCCGAAAATGGAGTGGATGTACCCGTCACGCATCAGCATGCCCGCCAGCGAGCCGGAAAACGCCAGCACGCCGGCCACGGAGATGTCGATGGAGCCGATCAGCAGCACGCACAGCATCCCGCACGCCATCACCAGCTCGATCGACCCGCCCTTGAGGATGTTCATATAGCTTGCTTTCAGATATCCGGGCACCAGCACGGATACCAGCGCCAAAAGCAAAATCAGGATACCGATCAGCGGCAGCTCGCGGTAGCGCGCGATGACGGAATAAAATGAAATTGATTTTTTCTGCTTCTCCATTCTATTACGCCATCCTTTCCGCAGGCATTGCCGCGTTCAAAATCTCCTGCTGGGTCACGGTATCCGCCTGGAATTCCGCACGCACATGACCTTCACTCATTACATAAATCCGATCACTCATATTGATAACCTCGGCCATTTCCGAGGAGATCATCAGGATGCCGATTCCCTGCGCGGCCAGCTCCGACATGATCTCATAGATCTGCGCCTTGCTGCCCACATCCACACCCTTGGTCGGCTCGTCCAGGATGATCACCTTCGCCTGCGCGGCCAGCTGCTTGGCAATGACCACCTTTTGCTGATTGCCGCCGGAAAGCGCGTCGGTAAGGGTTTCGATGCCCGGGGCGCGGATTTTGAGTATTTCGAAATACTTTTCAGCGACGATCTGTTCCTTTTCGTTGGAGATAAACAGCCCTTTTTGCATTTCTTTCAGGATGGGCAGCGTAATGTTGCGCTTGATCGACCACGGCAGGAGCAGCGCCTGCTTATGTCGGTCCTCCGGCAGAAGGCTCAGCCCGAGCGCCATGATATCGGCCGGTTCGTGCGCGCACAGCGCCTTGCCCAGCAGAAATACCTTGCCGGCGTTATACCGGGTAACGCCGAATACAGCCTCCACGACCTCCGTGCGCCCCGCGCCGACCAAACCCGTCAGCCCGACGATCTCGCCCGCGTTGACATGGAAGCTTACGTCGCGGAAATATCCGGTGCGGCTGAGGTTTTCCACCCGCAGTACCTCGTCGCCGATTGCGGTTTTCTTTTTGGGAAAGAACTGGGAAATATCGTAACCGACCATGTGGTGCACCAGCATGGTTTCGTCCACGTGGTCCGCCTGCATGTCCCATGTGCCGATGTATTTGGCGTCACGCAGCACCGTTACGCGGTCCGCCAGCCCGAAGATATCTTCAAACCGGTGGGAAATCAGGATGATGGACGCGCCGTGGTCCCGCAGGTTGCGGGCTATGGCATAAAGCTCCTCGCTTTCCTGTTTGGACAGCGCCGCCGTCGGTTCGTCCATGATTAATATCTGCGCGTTTTGCGAAAGCGCTTTGGCAATCTCCACCATCTGCTGCTGCGCTACGGACAGCACGCCCACGGTCGCGGTCGGGTTGATATCGGCGCCGATGGATTGCAGCAGCTTTTGCGCCTCCGTATTTGCCTTTTTCCAGTTGATAAACGGACCGGTCATAAACTCGTGCCCGATAAAGATATTCTCTGCAACGCTCAGGTGCGGATAAGAGGCGGCATGCTGGTGGATGGCCGCAATCCCATGCGTTTGCGCCACCAACGGGTTTTCAATGTGGATGGATTTGCCGTTTAGAACAATTTCGCCGCCGTCTGGATGGTGCACGCCGGCCAGTACTTTGATAAAGGTGGATTTTCCGGCGCCGTTTTCACCGATGATGGCGTGGATTTCGCCCTTTTTCAGGGTAAACTGCACATCATCCAGCGCTTTGACACCCGGAAAGATTTTGGTAATGTGACGCATTTCCAGAATATAGTCCGACATGGAGGCCCTCCCGCCTTATCAGCCTGTGGATGGAGTTGCCTTTGCGCAGGCGCCGGCCGGCTCAATACGGAAAGCGAAAGAATATGCGCCGGCATTCGAAGAACAAAGGCATATAACGAATCATCGTATATCTATATATATGCATCATACTTTATTCAATATGGCGTGAAAATGACCAATTTGCAAATGAAGATATCAAATATTCAAAAACTGGACGGCAGGCTGTGAACCGGAAAAACGTCTGGAAGCGACCGGATTTTTGTGACGGGTCGACGGAAATGGTAAATAATGTAATTCTAAATACAAATATTCCCATGGAAAAGTATCGATTCAGCGAAGTTGGAAGTTGACAATACAATAGAGAAACTGTATCATTAGAAAGAAAAGAATGCTTCGATCATTATAGAATCCGTTTCCCGTACACCGATGTTTCGGAAAACCTGTTCACGCAATCTTCTTAACTAGAAGCACAATAAAAAACTTTGGCTCCGGATCGACCAAATGGAGGGACAAAACGGATGCGTTCGGCAAGAAGAATTGCTGTATTTGCAATTATTGCGGTATGCCTGTTGCTCGTATCCTGCGATACCGGACAGCCGTCGGCTGTTTCCGCCCCAACCGCTGCGCCCGCGGCCGAAACACAAGCGACAGCGGATGGGTATCCGCTGCAATTCCGGATCACCTGGAAGAGCTACTCCGGCCGCGGAGAAGCAATCGGCGCGATTGTGGATCAGTACAACGAGAGCTCGGACAATGAAGTAACGCTGCTGGACGGCGACGAAGACAAGGACGCGATCGAAGCGCTGCTGCAAAGCGATGCGGAAACCGTGTATGTGCTTCCGTACCGCTATATTCAGTATTTCGGCGATCTGGGATATTTAACGGACCTGACCGAAACGTTTGCCGCAGACAAGGCATATTTCTATGATGAGATATGGTCGCTTGCCACGGTGGACGGAAAAACCTTCGGCATCCCGTGGCTTGGCCACTCCATGTGCCTTTTGTACAACAAAACCCTGTTGGAGCATGCCGGAGTGGATGTTAAGAGCATAACCGATATGGATAGCTTCATTGCGGCGCTCCAAACCATCGCCGATAAGACAGGCGCCGGCGGCCTGGGGCTGGTGGGCGCCCAAAGCAACGATATATCCTGGATGGTCAACCAGTTTATCTACGGTTTCGGCTCCAGCCTTGTGTCCGAAGACGGAACGACGGTCACCGTCAATAATGCAAAGTCCGTACGGGCCCTTACGGTATACCGGGACGTGCTGGGGCAGTACGCGCAGCCGACATGGCTGGAGGATACCGCAGAGGAAGTGCAAACGGCGTTTCGCAACCAGGAAGTGGCCTTTGAAATTCTCGGCATCTGGGGCGTGACCGATATCATCAAAAACGGTTCGCCGTTTGAGGTGGGTATTTTACCGCTGAAAACCATCGGCCTGTGCTCCGAAGTAGGGCCCATGATGCTGGCCATTCCCGCAAGCATGAGCGCGGAGGGGAAGGAAGCGGCCGTTGATTTTATCCGATATATGATTTCCAAGGACGCGCAGGAGGAAATCATGAAAGGGGAATACAGTCCGGAGCACGATACCTATTACCCGTTTAGAACCCCGATCCGCAAGGATATGGCAGACAGCGAAATCTTTATCAGCCATCCGGAATACCAGGTGTTTATCGAAGGATTTCAAAACCCGAGCATCGATGTGCCGGTACCGGCATGGCAAACCGTGAAGGATGAAATATATGCGCCGGAGCTGCACCGCGTGATGACCGGCGAAATAACCATTGAAGCATTTTTATCGGAAGTGGAAGAGCAGGGAAACCGCATATTACAGGCACAATAAGCAAATGAATGTACTGTTCTTTGGGATGATTGCGGGGAGGACAATGCGCCGTGAACAAAACCGGATGGTATGCCCGATGGCCGGCCGTGCTGTTGATGGTTATGCTGCTGTTTGCATGCGCCGGCGCTGCGGCCGATACCGATCTTGTGCTTACGGACGATGAGCTTGCGTTTTTAGAAGAGCACCCGACGATCAAGCTCGGTGTGGACCCCGAGTTTATTCCGTATGAGTTTTTCGATTCGGACGGTGTGTACAAGGGAATATCCGCGGATTATCTGGCGCTGATTTCGGAGGAAACCGGTCTGACCTTTGAAATCGGGCAGGATATGACCTGGTCGGAAGCCTATGAAAGTGCGGTGGAACGAAAACTGGACGCCCTGCCTTGCGTTTCCAAAACGACACAGCGGGAGAAATATTTCCTGTTTTCCGATCCGTATATTTCCTTTCAGCGCGTAATCTTTGTCAGCAACAACAATACGGATATCAAATCCTTTGAGGATCTGTACGGCAAACAGGTCGCCGTGCAGCGAAACAGCTCGCACCATAGCTATCTGGCTGAATACAGTCAGATAACGTTAAGCCTGTATACCAACGTGCAGGAAGCGCTCACCGCGGTGAGCAATGGCTCAGAAGAGGCGTTTGTCGGAAATCTGGCGACCTCCAACTATCTGGCTAAGTCTTACGGCATTACCAACTTAAAATACATTCCCATCAGCACAGAGGAACCGCAGTCCCTCTATTTTGCGGTACGCAGCGATTGGCCGGAGCTGGTGAGCATACTGAACAAAGCGCTGGCTGCGATTGATGAAGAAAGCAAGATCGCGATCAATGACAAGTGGATCAGCGTGGAACAAAGCACGGACTATTCCGGATTGATCCGGCTGGCGCTGATCGTATTTGCCGTGTTGGCGTTGATTATGCTGGTGTCCGCCTACTGGATTATCCGCCTGCGCAAGGAAATCCGGACCCGCAAAGCCATTCAGAAGGATCTGGAAAGAGCCAAGCAGGAGGCTGACGAAGCAAACCAATACAAGTCCAGCTTTTTAGCCAGAATGTCCCATGAGATCCGTACGCCGCTCAACGGGATTACCGGTATGGCATACCTGCTGAAGAAAACCGAGCTGTCCGGCATGCAGAAGCTGTATGTGGAACGCATCGCCCAGTCGTCCGGCAATATGCTGGGCATCATAAACGATATTTTGGATTTTTCCAAGATCGAAGTCGGAAAAGTGGAAATCGAAAGTGTGCCGTTCAGCATGGATCACGTCATTCAGGATGTGATCAGCATCGTATCCTTTAAGATCGAGGAGCAGAAAATCGGGCTCAAGCTGACGAAGGATCCTATGGTACCCAACTGGTTTTTGGGTGATGCCAAACGCTTGGAACAGATTTTAATCAACCTGATGAATAACGCCGCGAAGTTTACCAGCGAAGGCGAAGTATCGCTGGATATTCGCCTGATCGCCCGGGAAAACGGAAAATGCCACCTCACCTTTACCGTGAAGGACACGGGCATCGGGATGTCCGATGAGCAGATTGCCAAGCTGTTTTCACCTTTTGTGCAGGGGGATGTCAGCATGAACAGGCGGTTTGGCGGCACGGGCCTTGGACTGTCGATCGTGAAAAACCTTGTGGACCTGATGGATGGCTGGATTCAGGTTTTCAGCGCGCCCGACGAAGGCTCCACCTTTGTGGTGCACCTGCCGCTGCCTGTGGACCAGCAGCGCAATGACGCGTACAAAAAGAGCATAAACGCCGACCAGTTTAAGGATATCCGCACGCTGGTTTTGGAAAAAACAGGCGCGAATATGAACCTGATCCGCGGCTACCTGGAATCGTTTGGGATGCATTGCGAGCTGACCACATCCCCGCTGAGCACGATGAGCATGCTGCAGGCCGCCAGCGGCAGGTATGCCAAGCCGTTCGATCTGCTGATTGTGGACTATGATACACCGGCCGAAGGCGGGTTTGCCTTTGTGGAAAATATATTCAGCAATGAAAGAATTATTAAAAAACCACGGGTTCTTATGCTGCTGCCGATGATGCGGGAGGATCTGTTTGATCAGCTGGACAAATATAACGTGGATATCGGGATTGCAAAGCCGATCGTATCCTCGGTCCTGCTCAACGGTATTTTGGATATTTTCCAAATGAAAGCGATTCCCGCATTGCAGGAAGCCGGCGCGGAAGGCGGCAGTGAGGTTATCTTCAGCAAACCGTATTGCATTTTGGTGGCGGAGGATAATAAAACCAATCAGCTGATCGCAAAAACACTGCTGGAACAGGCCGGATGCAAGGTGTGGATTGCCGAAAACGGCAAGGTTGCCGTAGAGCTGTTTGACCAGAAAAAAGCGGTGATCGACCTGGTGCTGATGGATCTGCATATGCCGGTGATGAACGGCTACGAGGCGGCCGATGCCATCCGTAAGCTCTCTGCCAATGTTCCGATCATCGCCATGACGGCGGATGTGATCTCCGGCGTAAAGGATAGATGCGAACAGCACGGTATCCGCCATTGCCTGACCAAGCCCTTTGAGCCCGATTATTTTATCAGGACAATCCAGAATGTGGTCAATTCGTCAGAACCCAAAAGCGGAATCCTCAACACGGATGCCGGCTTGCTGAATATGGGGATGCAGCAGGAGCTGTACCTGCAGATTTTGGCGGAATACCGGGAAGAAAACCTGGACACCGCGCAAAAGCTGGCGCAGGCTGTGGAGCATAAGCAGTATGTGCAGGCGGAGGAACTTGTGCATAAAATCAAAAGCAGTTCCGGCAGCATTGGGGCCAAAGCGCTGTACGATCTGATCCTCCAGCTGCAAAAGGCATTGAAAGATGAAAATACGCAGGATATCGATTGGATGTCACAGAAGTTTACAGGTATGCTTGAAACCTTACTGGATGAGATCGATCAGAAGCTCAGCCCTTCGGATTAGCAAAAAGTATTGTTTGAATAAGCGTTAAGCAAAGAGGTGAATCCACATGACCGGTAAATTGCTGATTGTCGATGATTCAGCAACCGATCGCATGATTATCCAGAACATGTTGAAGGATTATCATGTAATCACTGCCTGTGACGGACAGGAAGCAATCGGCCTGATTGAAGAGAACCAAGATATTGATCTGGTGATTTTAGATATCAACATGCCCGTGATGAATGGCTTTGAAGTGCTGAAAAAGATGAATGCGATTGATCCGGATAAGCGGATGCGCGCGATAATTCTCACGAATTACGATGAGCTGGACAACGAAATTCAAGGCCTGAAAGCAGGCGCGGTAGATTTTATCAGAAAACCTATCAATATGGAGTCGCTCCGCCTGCGTATTGCCATTCATCTGGAACTCTTAAAAATACAAAAGCTGTACCAGCAGGCGCTGTTTGAGCGCAACCTGACGCTGGACCTCCTGCTGAATCAAGCGCCTATTGGTATTGTGCTTTCCCACGGTCTATATTCCGGCAGCAACGAAGATGAAAGAGCCGTGTACAATCAAGCCTATGAGCGGATTACGGGCCGACAGCGGGACGAGCTGATCAGCCTTGGCTGGCAGGCGATTACGCATCCCGATGATCTGGAGAGGGAGCTTGCTTTGTACCGCGGCTTTCAAACGGGGGAGACCAACGGGTATTCCATGGAAAAACGCTTCGTGCGTCCCGACGGCAGCTTGGTTTGGGTGTATACCACATTGGCACACCTGAAGCTGCAAAGGGAATCGGAGTTCAACTATATCTGCCTGGTGCAGGATATCACCGAGCGCAAAGCAGCGGAAAGCGCGCTGCTGGAAAGCGAGCGGAGTAAGTCGGTACTGCTGGCAAACCTGCCGGGGCTGGCCTATCGGTGCAGCTATGATCCGCAATGGACCATGCACTTCATTTCGGACGCATGCTTTGACTTAACGGGGTACCGGTCGGAGTGCCTGCTGGAAAACAGGGATCTCTCCTTTAATGATTTGATTGTTCCGGAATACCGGCAAAAAATATGGGATGAATATGTGCGTGTGCTCAAAGACCGGCTGCCGTTTAAGTACGAGTATGAGATCATTACGGCCAATGGCTGCCGCAAATGGGTGCTGGAAATGGGGCAGGGAATATATGACGACCGCGGCGAGGTGGAAGCGCTGGAAGGGATCATTATCGATATCAGCGACCGCAAGGAAAAGGAAATCGAGCTCCAGCATATCAGCGAAATCGATAGCCTGACCAAACTGCACAATCGTGGAATTCTGGAAAATATCCTGCTTCGGGATGCCAACGCAAAAGCGGAAGGCAAGCGTGCGGTGGTTTTAATCAGCCTGCGCAAGCTTAACTCCATCAGCCTGACGTATGGCTACAATTTCTGCGAACAGATTGTTGTGGAGCTGACGGAAAGCCTGCAAAGCCTCATCGATAAAAATAAAAGCCTGTATCAGGTTTCCTTTGAACGGTATGCATTTTACATCACTAAATACCATGATGAGAAGGACTTGGAGAGTTTCAGCGAAACGATTATCGACCTGATTGACGAAATACAAATTCTGCGTACCATCGGCTGCGGGATTGGTATTTTGGAGTTTGACTGCCGCGACTGCGTGCCCGAAAATATTATCAAAAACGCCTCAACGGCGGCGGAGCGCATCGATCGGGAACAAATTTTCGGATATCGCTTTTTCAACCGTGAAATGGAAAACACCGTTAAACGGGAAGGCGCGGTAAAAGAGGCGCTGGTTCGGCTGGTGGACGGCGCGCCGGACGTGCGCCTTTACCTGCAATTTCAGCCCATTCTCAACCTGAAAACCAACAGTGTGGAAGAGTTTGAAGCGCTGGCACGCTTTCAAAGCGAGACGCTGGGCAAGGTATCGCCGCTTGAGTTCATCTCGATCGCGGAGGAAACGCAGATGATTATCGAGATCGGGAAAAGCGTGCTGAAAATGTCCTGTGAATTTCAAAAGCGCCTGCAATCGATGGGATATAAGCAAATCCGCATTTTTGTGAACGTTTCCGCCGTGCAGCTGCTGCGCAGCGAATTTTTAGCGGACTTTATTGAGATCGTGCAATCCTACGGCCTGTCCCCGAAAAGCTTCGGGCTGGAGATCACCGAGTCGATATTTGCCGGCAATTTCAATGTGATCAATGATAAGCTGGAAAAGCTTATGGAGATCGGCGTGAAAATCTCCATTGATGACTTCGGAACAGGGTACTCCACACTGGCGCGCGAACGTGATATGAAGGTCAATATCCTGAAAATCGATAAATCCTTTATCAACGGGCTGATGTGCATCCCGTCGGAGCAGGCGATAACACGCGACATCATCGCCATGGCGCACCGCATGGGACATAAGGTAGTGGCGGAGGGCGTTGAGTACGAGGAACAAAAGCAATATCTGATGGACAATCACTGCGATATGATTCAGGGCTACCTGTTCAGCAAACCGCTGGATGAGGATGCGGTGTTTGACTTTCTGAAAGATAAAAATTCAAAATAACCGACGGCCGGCCGGTGACGCAAATCAATAAACTCCCTGTAACCCGATAGCATCGGATGCAGGGAGTTTGTTGGGAAACTCCTTTTTCACTTGTCGCCTGCGCCACGGTGCGGGCACCCGTACCGCTGTGTACGCTCCACCTGTGCTACGCATGGCTTT
>DAOPIR010000046.1:0-16570 GCA_035399245.1 Candidatus Limiplasma sp. | reverse complement strand
TTCTGCCTATGTGCAGCAGTACAACCAGGAAAAGATCCAGGCTGCCGAAGACGAAATCCTTGCCAAGCTGGAAGCCGACGGCTATAAAGTGGTGACCGTGGAAGACAAATCCGCGTGGGTCGCTGCCTGCCAGCCCACCATCGAGACCTACACTGCGGACCAGGCTGAGCTCTATCAGCAGATTCTGGACATGCAGTAATCCCCGTCCCGTAAGTACAAACGGACCGGAGGTGCGGGGAACTTCCCTGCGCCTCCGTTTTGCTTAATACCGCTCCCAGCCCGTTACGCCGGTATCCCGCGCCGCCTTCCGGCCCGCGCCCGCCGTGCGGCAAACCCGACGCAGCCCCCTGTGCGCGCGGCTGCCCCCAAAGGGGCGGGCGCGCTGTGCGCAGCCTGTGCGGCAGGATGGATTGGACCTGGTATGAAGGGAGATATTACACCGTATGCCGAGATTTTTTACTATTGCAGATAAGCTCAAGCCGGTTTACGACGTTGCTTATCGGGTGATCATGACGCTGTGCAAGCTGCTTCTGATCGCGGATATCCTTATTACCTCATGGATTGTTATCAGCCGGTATTTCCCCAAAATTATCGACGCGCCGATCTGGGGCGAGCAAATTGTGCTGACGCTGATGAGCTATATGGCGGTGCTGTCCGCGGCGCTTGCCATCCGCAAGGGCTCGCATATTCGCATGACGGCGCTGGACCGCAAAATGCCCAAAAAGGTGCTTTTCTCGCTGGATATTCTGGCCGATCTGGCTGTGATGGCGCTGGGCATCGTGATGCTGGTGTACGGCTGGAGACAGGCAAAGATGATCGGCCGCTTCGGCCGGTACGACTCGCTGCCGTGGCTGAGCCGGTTTTGGATGTATTTCCCCATTCCGCTGGCCGGCGGCGCGATGATTATTTTCGAGCTGGAATCCCTGTACAATCATATTAAATCGGCTTTCGTAAAGCCCGACGACGGCCCGACCTGCGGCCTGTCCGAATCGGAGCTCGAAACCGCGGCGGTGGAAGCATCGCTGGATGACAAAGAAATCAAAGAAATCTGTGAACAGGCAGATCCATCCCATACAGAAGATGATAAGGAGGCGAAAAAGCAATGAGTGCGGAATCCTTATCCATCCTCATTCTGCTGGGCAGCTTTCTGCTCATGGTCTTTTTGCGCATTCCCATTGCCTACGCCGTTGGCATCTCCGCGCTGCTGTGCCTGCTGTCGATGGGCGAAAGCCCGACCACGCTGGGCAAGCAGATGGTAACCGGTATCAGCTCCTTCAGCCTGATGGCGGTACCGTTTTTCATAACCATGGGGGTGCTGATGGGGACCGGCGGCATCAGTGAAAAGCTGATCGCGCTGGCCAACGCGCTGGTCGGCTGGATGCGCGGCGGCCTTGCCATGGTCAACATCGTGGCCAGCTATTTCTTCGGCGGCATCTCCGGCTCCGCGGCCGCGGACACCGCATCGCTGGGCTCCATCATGATCCCCATGATGACCGACGACGGCTACGACGCCGATTTCTCCACGGCGGTTACCATCACATCCTCGTGCGAGGGCCTGCTGGTGCCGCCCAGCCATAACATGGTTATTTACGCCACCACGGCGGGCGGCGTGTCCATCGGCGCGCTGTTTATGGCCGGCTACCTGCCCGGCGCGCTGCTGGCAATCTCGCTGATGATCGGCTCGTACATCATCTCCGTCAAGCGCAATTATCCTAAGGGCCAGCCGTTCCGCATCAAGAACTTCCTCAAGCAGCTGCTGGTGTCGTTCTGGGCGCTGGCCGCGGTGCTGATCGTGGTGGTCGGCGTGGTGCTGGGCGCGTTTACCGCCACCGAAAGCTCCGCCATCGCGGTTATCTATTCGCTCATTGTAAGCGTCTACATCTACAAGGGCCTGACGTGGAAAGGCGTGTGGGAATCGTTTGAAAAATGCGTGGATACGCTCGCTATTGTGCTCATCCTGATCGCGGCGTCATCGGCGTTCGGCTTCTGCCTCACGCGGCTGCACGTGCCGGATCTGGCCGCGCAGTTCATCCTGGGCGTATCCGACAGCCGCATCGTGATCGCGCTGATGCTCAACGCAATCCTGCTTTTGCTGGGCTGCATCATGGATATGGCGCCCATCATCCTCATCACCACGCCCATTCTGCTGCCGATCGCCACGTCGATTGGCATCGATCCCATCCAGTTCGGCATCATGATCGTGCTCAACTGCGGCATCGGCCTGCTGACGCCGCCGGTAGGCGCCGTGCTGTTTATCGGCTCGGCTGTGGGCAAGGTGCCCATGGAAAAGGTTGTCAAAGCAACCCTGCCCTTCTACCTGTGCATGATCGTAGCGCTGATCCTGGTCACCTTCATCCCCGAAATCAGCATGTGGCTCCCGTCGTTATTGCGGTAATAGGGCAAAAGATGACGAAAGCCCGTACAGGCTGGCGATCCGATTTCCGCCGGCTTGGGCCTGCCGGCTGCCCGCTCGGTTTTATTGTCGTACAGCTCCCTGCCGGTCGCTGTACGCTGTAAAACCTCCCACCTGCGGGATGCTCACGGCTTTGCCGTGGTGTCCACTGGACACACGCTTCCCTACGGTGCCCGACGTAGCGCTGCTGTTGCTTCGGATCCCGCAGCCGCAACCTGACGAATATCTGATTCGCCATCCCGCACGTTCTTTTGCCATCATTTCCCCTTTGTGAATTTGCTGGTCGGCTTGTCTTAAACGGAGACGTCGAAGCGCTGCCTGGCTTGGCCCCTATCGGTTTCCTCGGGGGCAGTGCGTAGGGGGGTTCGCCCTATGGTTGGCTGCGAAGGCAGCGGCGGCGAAAATTGTTTCGCCGGATGGGCGGGGCGGGCAGCGGCCGGCAAAGGCATGGTTTCTGTGTTTCTTATAGAATTGTGCAACCGGGGTCGGCATACCCGGGACGTTGCGCGTGCGATAGTTTAGGCGGAAAACGCCGGACGTATCAAAGATATATTGTGTTTTCTTCAGAAGATTACGAAAATTTTCGTTCATAATGGCTTGACTGTGCTATAATCGTTTTTGAAATTCTGTTGCATACTAGCATAAAGGATGTGCATTGCATGAAGTTGACGTTCCGATGGTTTGGGGAAGGCTACGATTCCGTTACCCTGGCGCAGATCCGGCAGATTCCCGGGATGCAGGGTATTATTACCACGCTGTATGATACCAAGCCCGGAGAGGAATGGTCCGCCGAAGCGATCGCAGCCATGAAGCGGCAGGTGGAGGATGCCGGGATGAAGGTCCTGGGCATCGAAAGCGTGAATATCCACGACGCAATCAAGGTGGGCACGCCGGACCGCGACCAATACATCGAAAACTATATCCATACGATTGAAAAGCTCGGCAAGGCGGACATCCGGATGATCTGCTACAATTTCATGCCGGTGTTTGACTGGACGCGCTCCAACCTGGCCAAGCCGCGGCCGGACGGGTCCACCGTGATGGCTTACGACCAGCGCGAGATCGACAAGATCGACCCCGACCGGATGTTTGAGCAGATGGAGTCGCGCGCCAACGGGTTTATCCTGCCCGGCTGGGAGCCCGAGCGCATGGTGCATATCAAAGAGCTGTTCCAGATGTATCAGGACGTGACCGAGGAAAAGCTGTTTGAAAACCTCTGCTATTTCCTCAACGCCATCATGCCCGCCTGCGACCGCTACGACGTTAACATGGCCATCCATATCGACGATCCCGTGTGGAGCGTGTACAACCTGCCGCGCATCATCACCAGCAAGGCAAAGATCCTGCGCATGCTCAAGGCCGTGGACAACAGGCACAACGGCGTTACGCTGTGCACGGGCTCGCTGTCGTCCGATCCCAACAACGACATTCCCGATATCATCCGCGCTATCGGCGACCGCATCCACTTTGTGCACATGCGCAACACCCGCCATACCGCGCCCGGCGTGTTTGAAGAGTCCGCGCACTACGCCGCCGACGGCTCGCTGGACATGGTGGCGATCATGCAGGCGCTCATCGATATCGGCTTTGAAGGCCCCATCCGGCCCGACCACGGGCGCGCGATCTGGGGCGAGGTTTCCATGCCCGGGTACGGGCTGTACGACCGTGCGCTGGGCAGCCAGTACCTGCTGGGCCTGTATGACGCGCTGATTCGCCAAAAGGAGAAATAGCCATGAATTTATCCCTGCAAAGCCTGCAGGCGCTGGCCCAAAAGGGCTATATCACCCCCGCGTTCGATCTCCCCGCCATGCGGGAACAAACGCGCAAAGCGCCGCGCTGGATTCACTTCGGCGCGGGCAACATCTTCCGCGCGTTTCCGGCGGTGCTGGTGCAGCGGCTGCTGGAAATGGGCGCGATGGACAGCGGCCTGTGCGTGGCCGAGTGCTATGACGAGGAGATTATCGACCGGGGCTTTGCACCGTTTGACAACCTGTGTGTCGCTGTGTCGCTCAAGCACGACGGCAGCGTGGACAAGCGCGTGGTCGCCTCCATTGCCGAGGCGCTGGCCTACACCCGCGATTATGACCGGCTGCGGGAGATCATGACGGCGCAAAGCCTGCAGATTGTCTCCATGACGATCACCGAAAAGGGCTATGCCGTGCGCGACGCCGAGACGGAAACCATCGAAAATCCGATCACGATCATCGCCAAGCTGTGCAGGCTGCTCTATGCCCGTTTTCAGGCGGGGGCATATCCCGTAGCGATGGTGAGCCTGGACAACTGCTCCCACAACGGCGATCTGCTGCAGGCGGGCATCCTGGCCGTGGCCGAAAGCTGGCTGCGGCGCGGCGCGGTAACGAAGGAATTCCTCAATTATCTGCGCGATCCCGCCCGCGTGTATTTCACCTGGAGCATGATTGACAAAATCACCCCGCGCCCCGCGCAGGCGGTGCTGGACATGCTCAAGGCCGACGGGCTGGAGGGCATGGAGGTGACCGAAACCGCCAAACACACCTTCATCAGCGCCATGGTCAACGCCGAGGAGTGCGAGTATCTCGCCATTGAGGATTGCTTCCCCAACGGCCGCCCGAAGCTTGAACAGGTCGGCGTGATCTTCGGCACGCGGGAGACCGTGGACAAAATCGAAAAGATGAAGGTCTGCACCTGCCTGAATCCCCTGCATACCTGCCTTGCGATCTTTGGCTGCCTGCTTGGGCACACCAAAATCAGCGAGGAAATGTGTGACGAAACGCTCACGAAGATGATCCGCGTTATCGGCTACACCGAGGGTATGCCCGTGGTGGCGGATCCCGGCATCATGTCGGCGGAAAAGTTCATCGACGAGGTGCTGACCAAGCGCTTTCCCAACCCGTTTGTGCCCGATACGCCCCAACGCATCGCCTGCGATACCTCCAAAAAGCTGCCCGTGCGCTTTGGCGAGACGCTTAAGGCCTACGTGGCGCGCGGCAAGGACGACCTTTCCTTCCTCACCATGATCCCCATGGTGTTTGCGGGCTATGCGCGCTACCTTACCGGCATCGGCGACGATGGCAAGCCCTTTGCGCTCTCGCCCGATCCCAACCTGCCGCAGCTGCAAAAACTGGTGCAGGGCTACGAGCTGGGCAAGCCTTTTGATACCGGAAAACTGCGCCCGCTGTTTGAAAATCCCGAAATCTGCGGCGTCAACCTCTACGACCACAACCTCGGCCAAAAGGTGGAAACATACTTTGCCGCCATGAACACGGGCGTCGGCGCAATACGCAAGATAATCGATGCCAATCTCCGTTGAACCACAATATATAGTATAATTATACATTTATTATTCAACTCGCAGCATAAACAAAACCGGCGGACACGCGTTGTCCGCCGGTTGCATTTTTGGATGCGCACAACCCGGAATAACAGGCGAAAGGAACGCAAAAGCCTGATTACAGAAGGGTTACGCAAGAAACGCACCTGCGGGCTTTTGCAGGCGGTGCCTCGATGTATGGAATACTAATAGTTAAAAAAAAGACTGAATATTGACAGAAAATTGTCATGACTTGTTTATAATTACTCATACAATGTATGGTATAGTCTTGCTGTGAATAATTCAACACTACAAGTATTGCCGCGCCGCGTGCGGTGCGGCTGTCGTCTACTCCGGATATAAAGCGACCTACGAAAGGCGGTAAAGAAAAATGTATCGACGTATTGTTACTCTCCTGTGCGTGCTGGCCCTGCTTACGGCGGGCTGTACCCTGACGGCTGCGGCGCAGACGCAGCAAACCATCACCGTGCGCGGGTATGACGCGGAGCTGGGCTATGAATATATAGAGATGGGCGTGTATCCCTATTATTCCAACGGAGCGTTTGCGCCGATTCTGTGGCGCGTATTGGCGGTTGACGAGGAGTATGCCGTTCTCCGCAGCGAATATGCGCTGTTTCCGGTGCGGGGCACGCAGTATTCCAGTGTTTACGATTTGGTGAATGAAGATCGTCTGTATCAGAAATACGTGCTGGTAAACCAGGCGGTGGTGGCCTCGGCGGAGATCTCGCTCAACGACCTGCAAAACGCGGATTACGGGGATACCGCCTCCGCGGATGCGCTGCGTATCGTGCCTACGCCCTATGCCGCGTCCAAAGGGGCACTGATGGACGACGTGTATGCCGCCTACTGGACCTATCTGGGCAAAAAGGCGTATTACGTTACGCCGGACGGCGACGTGGCGGAGATAAGCTATACCATGACGCTGGGTACGGTGCCCATCGTGACGGTGAACCTGGAAGCGCTGCAGCTGGACAGCGGCTACGGCACGCTTAGTGATCCGTATTACAGCAGCACCAATGTGCTGGACCTGTTCATGGAGCAGAAGATGGCCATCAATCCCAAGTTTGCCGCGGATATCGATTACGGCAAGCTGATCCCCGGGCCGGAGCTGTACGCCGATTCCGAGTCGTACTACGCGCTGGGCGTGCTGGACAATCCGGAGCATAAGCAGGTTCTGGTCTATACGGGTCCGGGCACCGATTATTATCAGCCCGACGGCGTCGCCCTGCGCAAGGACAAGGTTGCGCTGAAAATCCTCGGCTTTTTCGGCGATTGGGTATGGGTGGAGTACAAGGCGGACGCGCATTGGTCGGACGATGTGTACAGAACCGGTTATATCCGCGCCGTTTACATGGGCGATTATATCGATACCTGGGAGAAATACTTTGCCTTCCCCGAATACAGCTTTCCGGCGGTGGTAAAGGCGGATACGCCGCTGTATGACGACCGCTACGGGGTGCAGGATGGGCTGGAGACCCTGCAGGCCGGCACCAAGGTTACCTTCCTGGGGTATATGGATCAGGGCGATATGCGGCTGGCCTACATCGAAACGACGATCTCCGGCCAGCCGGCTCGGGGCTTTGTGGCGTTTGATTTGCTGAGTATTGACGATACCGGCATGATTTCCCTGCTGGAAGTGGAATGAACGTCTGCCCGCGGGGCTGATCTGCGGCAAGCGCTCCATCCGAACCCGTTCGGCGGAGCGCTTGTTCTATGCCGCGGTGTGCGGCCTATCAAGGTTTTCAATAAGCCGCAGTATCTGAAAAATACGGGCGCAAGCAGATTTTGCTGCCGCGGCCGCCCGCAAACCGGTTTGCCGGCAAGCGCGGCGTGAAGGGATAATCCCCGGATTATACCATATATTCGCCTGAAAAATATGGAAGGATACAAGATCGTGAAAAACATCAAAAAACCTATATAACACAAGCTTTCCATTGACTTATTTGTGGATTACAGGTAGAATAAAAAGGTTGAGACGACCGAATCATTGCAGGTGCTGTACAGGGCAATCGGCCTTGCGCCTGCTGCCCCGCTCCGGAGTAAAATTAAAGATGAAAATAGTGAAAACTACATGCCGCTTACTCGCAAACGGCGATAAAAAAACCCGATATATACAACAACTTGGGCTGGTCATTATCATAGGGCTTTTGAATGTTGCCTCCGCGTACGCGCTGGGCATGGTAACCGACAGCCTGTCCGACGGTGGCTACAGCCTGGCTAACAGCTTCTGGTTTTTCGCGGCGACGCTTGTCACCATCGCGCTGATGGAGTGGTTCCGCTCGGTTCGCATTACCAGGCTGACGGAGGCGGCCGAGTCCAACTACCGCAAGATCACCGCCCGCTCCCTGCTGCGCGCCGAGTATGCCAGCATCCAGAAGCTGGAGTCGGGCGACCTCATCAGCCGCGTGGTTTCGGACTGCCGGTTTGCAGCCTCCAACAGCGAGCTGCTGATTAACGGCGTGCGCAACGTGGTCATCCCCGTAATGCTGATCGTCGTGATGTTTCTGGTGGACTGGCGCGTGGGTTTTGGCTACCTGATCCCGCTGATTCCGGTGCTGCTATACCCCACGCTTTCCAAACGGTCGCTGTCGGAAATCCCCGCCTTCCGCAAGTCGTTTGCCGCCATGACCGCGCAGGCGAAGGACCTGATTGTCAACCGTACCACCGTAAAGGCCTACCGCCTGGAGGACAAGGCGGACGCGTGGGTGGGCGAGGCGGCGGAGGACTACCGCCGCAAGGGCGTGCGGGGAATCGGCAAGATTTACACGGCCAATATCTCCGCGCTGGCGATCAATGTGCTGCCGATGTTCGGCTGCGCGCTGATGGGCGCGTATCTGGCTTACCACGGGCTGTTTACCATCGATAAGTTTGTCGTGGCGCTGATGCTTGCCTCCGTGGCGACGGAAGAGCTGCTCAAGCTCCCCAATATTCTGGTCAACTATCCTTCGGGCATCGTAGCGGGCGGCCGCCTGTTTGAGCTGTGGGACCTGCCCAAGGAAAAGGGCGGCACGCAGACCGAGCCGCAGAGCGGCCCTGCGGTTACCTTTACCGATGTGGTGTTCCGCTATCCCGATCAGGACGCAGCGGACGCACCGCTGCTGGACGGCATTACCTTTACCGTGCAGCGGGGCGAAAAAGTCGCGCTGGTGGGGCATTCCGGCTGCGGCAAATCTACCGTGCTCAAGCTGATTACCGGCCTTTTGCGGCCGCAGTCGGGCACGGTTACGGTGCTGGGCAGGCCGGTGGAGGACTGGGATCTGGAGGCGCTGCGCAACCGGATGAGCGTTTTGCAGCAGGACGCATTTGTGTTTCAGGGGACATTGAAGGATAACGTGCTGCTGGGCAAGTCCGACGCCGATGATCAGGCGCTGAACCGCGCGGCAAGCTTTGCCAAGCTGTCGCAGTGGATAGAGCAGCAGCCGGACGGATGGCAGGTGGATACGGGCGAGCACGGATCGCTGCTGTCGGGCGGACTGCGGCAGCGGGTGGGCTTTGCGCGCCTGTTTTTGAAAAAAGCGGACATCGAGCTGATGGACGAGGCCACCTCCGCGCTGGACGCCACCTATCAGAAAGAAATCATGGATTTTATGCGCGAGTACGGCAAGGGCAAAACCCGCATCATCGTGGCGCACCGCCTGTCCACTGTAACCGACGCCGACCATATCCTGTTTATCCAAAACGGAAAAATTACCGAGTCCGGTACCCATGCGCAGCTCCTGAAAAAACGCGGGGCGTATTACAAGCTTTACACCGCGCAGGAAAAGGGGGAGCAGGATGCAAAATAGCGGCGATGTACGCTTTGGCAGCGTGATGAAAACCATCCTCCGCATGCTGCGGCTGGGCATGCCCAAGTGGCTGCAATGCCTGGCGGGCGTTACGCTGGCGGGGCTGGGCGGCTATCTGATGAACCTGCTGTTCGGTATGGTGATGAGCATTACCATGCGCCATTACGAGGCCGGCACCAACGCCGTGCCCAACCTTCTGGTTTTGCTGTGCGTGCTGGCGGCTTCCATCCCGCTGATCGTGCTGGGCTATCATATGAATCTGCGGGGCGGGCTGTCCATCCGCGCGTCGGTGCAGAAAAAGCTGCTGTCGGCATACCTGCGGCAAAAGGAGTGCTTCGCCGCCAAGCACCATTCGGGTGAGGCGATGACACTGCTCACGTCGGACATGCAGATTGTGGAAAACTTCTATTTCCAGGGCCTGATGCAGACGTTCTTCATCCCGCTGGTGCAGGGGATTGCCGCGGCGATCACCATTGCGTTTGTCAATGCGTGGCTGATCATCGTGCCGATGTTTTACGGGCTGTGCGCGCTGTGCACGGCGGTGCTGATGAGCGGAGAGCTGCACCGGCGCAACCAGCACCTGCGCAAGGCGACCGACGGCGCGGTCAGCCGCTTTTCCGACCTGCTGGGCGGCAATACGGCGCACCGCTGCTGGGGCACCGTAAACGAGCAGCTGGACGCCTACGAGGCCACCAGCGATTCGCTGGCCGCGGACGGCGTGTCCGCCCGCAACCTGGATGTGCATCTGAAATCGCTGGGCGCGCTGCTGTCGGCGATTTCCATGGTTACATTTTTCTCCGTCGGCATTTGGCAGATTCGCTCGGGGCTGATTGCCTTTTCGGAGCTTTTGCTTACCTTTCCGCTGCAAAATTCGGTGTTTGAGATGGTCAATTGTCTGGGCAACACCTGGCGGTTTTTGATCACCTCGGCCGTATCGGGCGACAGGGTGCTGGATTCCCTGGCCTCCCCGCAGGAGGACAATACCCCCGGGCAAACCCCGCAGGCAACCGGCGATTCGCTGGTGCTGTCCGATGTGGATTTCAGCTACCGGCCGGACATTATCACGCTCAACGACCTGAGCTTTACCGTGAAAAAGGGTGAAAAGGTGGCGCTGGTGGGCGCCTCGGGCTGCGGCAAAACCACGGTATTCAAGCTGCTGCTCAAGTTCTATCAGCCCACGGCCGGCAGCATCCGCCTGCACGGGATCGACGCGGCCGAGTGCACGCCGCGGGAATGGCGCAGCAAGCTGATCTATCTGGATCAGAGCGCGCCGCTGCTGCACCGCACCGTGCGGGAGAACATCGCCATGGGCCGCTACGGCGACGGCGTGATCCCCACCGAGGAGGAGATCATCAGGGCTGCGGAGGCGGCGGGCGCGCACCAGTTTATCACCGCGCTGCCGCAGGGCTACGATACGCTGGTGGACGAAAACGCCGAAAACCTTTCCGGCGGCCAGCGCCAGCGCATCGCTATCGCGCGCGCATTTTTGGCGCAGGCGGATTTTCTGCTGCTGGACGAGCCGACCGCCGCGCTGGACCGCGAGTCCCAGCAGGTGGTGTGGGCATCCCTGCAAAATCTGATGAAAGAAAAAACGGCCCTCATCATTTCCCACAATCTGGAAAGCCTGCAAAGCTGCGACCGCATCCTGGTAATGGGCGAAGGCCGCATTGTAGAAAGCGGCACGCACGAAGAGCTGCTGGCCGCCGGCGGCCGATATGCCGAGCTGTACCAAAACCAATTCAAGTAGGATGCGAACGGGGACGGGATTCAATGAGGAATGAGGAATGGCGGAAAGATTGCCGGACGGCAATCTTTTCATTTTATATCATATCGGATTTTATTAAGGTGCAGAAAAGAAGCGAAAGTAAAGAATAAAATCATTCGGTTGCGCAAGCAGCCGCACCTTCATTCCTCATTCCTCATTAACCTCGTCCCCGTCCTACGCCTCCACCTTCTCCCCGAAAAAGTTCACCTTAAACCGTTCGTACACCGGCTGGGGCTGGCCTATGCTTTGGTACAGGCGCTCGATCATCTCAATGCCGTCCGCGAGGGCTTGGCTGTAGAGACGGTCGAGATTTTTTTCATGGCGGAGCTGCGCTTTGGTCAATAGCTCCGCATCGCTCCAAAAGCATAAGCGGGTATATGTTTTGCACAGCTGTGCAAGCGCAGGCAGTGCGTGCCGGGCGTCCATGGCCTTTTTCAGCGCGTGCGTGGCGCGGATGGAGGTCTCCACCGTGTGCTGGGAAAGCTCGGGCCAAACCATGGCGATGCCGGCAAAATCGAGCAGGGCGGCGGGCAGATACGGATGGCGTGCCTCACCGTAAGCGTAGCGGTGAATGATGGCGCGGTCGTACGCGGCCTCCATTTTCCAGTGCTCGGGTACCCCGCGGCACTGGGCAAACACATAGGCGTGGCAGGCGCTGTCCAGAAAATAATGGCACAGCAGCCCCAGCAGATAGGCAAACGAGGATGCCTTCTTCGGCTTTTGCGCAAACAGGGGCGCAAACATGCGGTTGGCAGAGCAGGCGTGCGACTGGATGCCGTAGCGCAGCAGGTATGGATTTGTCAAAAACTGATAGGAAAAGAAGATATCGGGGCCCTGCAGGCCGATATCAAACTCATTTTTATAGGCGATGATAAGCTGCCGCAGGGTGCGGTTGAGCCCGCACAGCACATCCTGTCCGAACTGGTAGTGCGCCATACAGCTTGGCATGCGGAAGCTCCTTTCGGTTTATACGGCCCGGGAAGGCGGGAAGGCGGCTGGATACTGCCCGAGAAGATCGTCAAAGATGCGCTCCCAGCTACGTTTGGCGGCGGTGCGCAGAGCGCCTGTGCGCAGGGTGTCGCGCAGGCGCGGGTTCATCATGGCTTCCATGGCGCGGGTAAGGGCGGCTCCGTCGCGCGGCCGGCACACATACGCGTTTTCGCCGTGGGCTGTGAAGTCCTTCAATCCGCCCGCATCGACGCAAATCCCGGGCGCGCCGCTGGCCATTGCTTCCAGCATGACGTTGCCGAAGGTTTCGCTGTCGGACGGAAGCACAAACACGTCACAGCTGGCATAGATTTCAGACAGCGCCCTGCCGTGCAGCGCGCCGGTGAACACGGTGTTTTCCAGTCGCAGGGCCCGCAGCGTGCCTAGATACGGCCCGTCGCCGGTGAATACGAACCGCGCGCGGCCCCGATGCCTTGCGTTGAACGCGCGGATGCTTTGCGCGTAGACGTCGATGCCCTTTTCGGCGGATATGCGTCCCACGTACAGGTATAACAGCTTCCCGTCGGCCCCGAGCGCCGTTCGCAGCGCCGGCGAGGCAAAGCGCGGGGAAAACCGCGTACGGTCGATCCCGCGTGACCAGACCGCCAGATGGTCTATCCTGCGCATGGCCAGTGTTTGCAGGGTGTTTTGCGACGGGCAGAAATTGGTCTGCGCAAAGGAGTGGAACCACCGCATGTACTGCCATAACGGGGTTTCCAGCAGCTCCAGCTTATAGTGCGCCAGATACTGGTCGAAATTTGTGTGATAGCTCATCACGATCGGCAGGCCCAGCTGCCGCGCGGCGTGTAGGCCGGCCAGCCCCATGCCGAATTCCGTAACGATATGCACCGCGTCGGGCGCAAACGCCGCCAGCTGCCGCCGCACGGCGCTTGGCGAGGGCAGCGCCAGCCGCACCTGCGGGTACAGCGCAAACGGCACCGACGGAAACCGCATCACGGGATAGCCGTCCGCCGCGCCGGCTTTGCTGTCGGGGATGAAAAACAGGTGCTCCGTCTGCCGCCGCGTCAGGTAGCGGCTCAGGTACGCCAGCGTGTTGGATACCCCGTTAACCTCCGGAAAAAACGTATCCGTAAAAAATGCAATCCTCACGGCACACCTCAGCATCCGTCTTTGTTCCGGCTTACTATAACGCGGGTTTGTAAAGGCAGCGTCATCGGGGCGTAAAAAACCGGTCAAACGGCAAAAAAACAGCCCCCGCGTGCGCGGGGGCCGGATGTTGGGTTTGGTTACAGGCGCAGCAGCTCCGTGCCGTCCGCCTTGCAAAAACCGTCGGCGGCAACGGGGGTCAGGCCCTCCGGCAGCAGCGCGACGATCCGCGTGCTTTGGGGCGGGACGGTCAGCCGTACCGCGCCGCCGGCGTCGGCCAGCCGCTGCCGGGAGCGGGCGTCCCACAGGGCGCAGGCAAGCGCGCCGTTTCGATACAGCGCGGGACGCAGGGACTGCCATACCACAGCCGGTGTAAAGCGCACCGTGCGCGCCTCCGCGGCGGGATTGCGCAGCATGAACACGGGATAGGGCCTGTCGGCCAGCCAGTCTGTCAGCGACAGGTCCAGCGCAAAGATGTCCTTGTCGCCGGTGGGACGGGCCAGCGCCTCCAGCCAGTACAGGTATCCCGCGCCGTAGACCGAGCGCTCGCCGAAGAAATCGCCGCAGGCGACCGGAGAATGGAGGCCCCGCTTGCGCTCCAGCTTTTCGTAGGGGATGCTGGGGTCAAGGTCGGGCCGCGTTTCATGCAGCGGCTTGGCGCCGTGCGCGTAAAACAGCTGAAAGTTGGACAGCACGCAGCGCGCCCATTTGCCCACGGCGTCGGCCAGATCGGGACAATAGCGCACCGAGGGCAGCAAAAATTGCAGCGGCATCAGCGTTTCCATGCTATAGGCGGTGTCCATGGCCGCCTTGCGCGTGGCGCTGCGCCAGCCCATCATCAGGCCGTCGATCTCCTCGCCGGCCCAGCGGCCCGTCTGCATGGGGCCCTGCTCGTGGTCAAACACCCAGCCGGCAATCTTTGGCACATCCAGCGCATGCTCGTGGGCGGTAAGCCAGCAGGCCGCCAGCAGCCCCGCGCTGCCGTTGGGGATCTCATACCACGGGTTTTCGGCAAAGGCCTGATAGCGCGTGAGCGCCTGCACACTCTCCGTTAGATACTGCGGGCGATCCGCCTTGCGGGCGGCAAACAGCATGTTGTACGCATAGCCCGCGATGGAATCCGGCTGACGGAAAATAGGGCGGTTGGTGAACGGCGCGTCCTGATCAAACCGGTAGCCCTGATGGTTGAAATCGTAATCAAGCTTCTGCGCCATACGCGCCATGGCGTCCGCGGAAGAACCCATCCGCGCGACGGCTGCCTTGTCGTTGGGAAACAGCGCGCATTGCACCGCGCCCGCCAGCGTGTTAACATAGAACAGGTACCAGAATTCGGAACCCTTAATCCCGGGGATGTTCATGTACAGCCCGAGCTCGGGGGAGAAAAAATCCGGATAAGTGACGGCAATCCACGCCGCATCGCGGCCCGCCAGCCACTCGCCGACCGCCAGAATGCCCCAGGTGACCAGCTCGTTGCTGTCCGACTCGATATACGCGCTGAAAATCGGATGCCCGTTGGGCGCGTGGCGCAGCACGTTGTTGGCGGGGTTGAGCAGCGCGTCGTGAAAGCGCCGGTTCAGATCCGCATAATCGGGCACCGGCAGTGCCGGCACATCCGGCATGCGATCGGTTTCGGGAAAGTGATACATTGTTTCCCTCCTTGTAAAGTAACAAATTAATGATGAGAAGCCGTTGCTGTTTTGCACAAAGCATAAAGGAATTCGGAGGTTCTGTCAATACGCTGCAAGAAAAGAAAAGGGGGGTCGATAATCCGATAAACACCGAAAAGATAAACAAGGAACTTTACAAAGTGAGTATCAATATTGGCTGATGTACGGACACGGAAAAAGCTTCGTACCGGTTGAGAAAACGCCGCCGGTTTGCTATGCTGTGTGTGACAGGCCACAGCCCCGACAGACAGCCGCGGAGGAAAGCAAATGAACCTGGATAGCGTGCAATGGATTTTCTTTGATATGGGTTCTACCCTGATTGATGAAACGGAGTCTTACAAGGGCTGGTTTCAAAACGCGTCCGACGCCGTCGGCGGTGCGCTGACGCCCCGGGAGATTGAGCGGGTGTACCTGGAGGGCATGGCCAATTATACGCCCACAATCACGGGGCAGCTGAAGCCCTACGGCTATGCAGCGGACAGCGCCGCGCCGCTGTATCCCCATGCGCTGGAGCGCCCGTACCCGCAGGCAAAGCCGCTGCTTACGCGCCTGTGCGAGGTGTATAAGCTGGGCGTGATTGCCAACCAGTCCGCCGGAGCTACGGCACGGCTGGCGCGATACGGCTTGCTTTCGTACTTCACCTTTGTGCTCGGCTCCGCCGATGCGGGCCTGTGCAAGCCCGATCCGCGCATCTTTCAGCTGGCACTGCAAAAGGCGGGCTGTGCGCCGCGGGAGGCCGTGATGATCGGTGACCGCCCCGACAACGATATCTATCCCGCCAAGCAGCTTGGCATCCGCACCGTGCGCATCCGGCAGGGCTCCGCCGCCTGCCAGGCGCCGCGTTCGCCGGCCTATGAGGCGGACGTAACCGTGGACAGCCTTTCGGAGCTAGACACCGTGCTGATTGGAAAATAAAACAGCTTCCTGAGCATGCAGCCGCCTCCCGACAAAATTGCGGGAGGCGGCTATATATTCTGTGATCGGCTGATTGCCGCGCCCTTAAAACGCGTCCCGATCGATCGACAGCGAGTTGACATCATCCGACTCGGGGTCGAGGGTCGCGGTATTGATGGTGAGCTGGTAGGTATAGCCGGATTCCATCGTGAACTCCGTCTCGTCATCCCCAAACAGCATGATTTCGTAGTAGGCGTTGTCGCCGAACGCGTCCAGCGGTCCATACCAGGCGTCGCCCATGCCGGCCCTGAGCTGGTACACGCCGCCGGGGACGTTGGTGGCAACCGTTGTGCTGCCGTCCGCAAACAGCATGGAAACCAGCTCGCCGCCGCTGGTGTAGAGCTTGAAAAGCATCGCGTAGCCCTCGGCCTGCGTTTCGATGATGATCTCCAGCGAGGTGCGGCTGCTGGTGTAATCCGGATTGTGATAGATCTCGCCGGTCGCCGGCCAGGGCCAAACGCTGGCGGCGCGCTGTGCGCTGTCCGCCCAGGCGGACTGGGCAAAATACGTAACGGCGGTGTAATACAGCCCCTGCTGCTGCGCGCAGCAGCCAAGCAGATACATATACTCGTCGCTGCTGAT
>DAOPIR010000045.1:0-16967 GCA_035399245.1 Candidatus Limiplasma sp. | reverse complement strand
GCCCGAAAAGTATCACGGGCTGAAAGACCCGGACCTTCGCTACCGGCAGCGGTACGTGGATATGATCGTCAATCCCGAGGTGCGCGATACCTTCCGCAAGCGTACGATGATCATTAAAGCTGTTCGTGATTTTCTGGATGCGCGCGGTTTTATCGAGGTGGACACGCCCGTTTTGCAGACCATCGAAATCGGCGCCGCGGCACGCACCTTCAAAACCCATCACAATGCGCTGGACATCGATATGTTTTTGCGCATCGAGACCGAGCTGTATTTAAAGCGCCTGATCGTAGGCGGCTTTGATAAGGTGTACGAAGTCGGCCGCCTGTTCCGCAACGAAGGGATGGACGCCACGCACAATCCGGAGTTCACCTCCGTGGAAACCTATCAGGCGTACGTAGACTACAAAGCCGTAATGGAAATGGTGGAACAGCTGTATGCCTATGTGGCGGAAACGGTCTGCGGCTCTACCTGTGTCCCCTATCAGGGCCAGGAGATCGAACTGAAAGCACCCTGGAAACGCATCACTATGGCCGACGCGGTAGAGCATGCCTGCGGTATCCGCTATGCCGACTGGAAGACGGACGAAGAGGCCCGTACCGCCCTGAAAGCAAAGGATATACACTGCGAGCCAAACTGGAAGCGCGGCGACTGCCTTGCAGCGCTGTTTGACGAGTATGTGGAAGCAACGCTGATCCAGCCGACCTTCATTATCGACTATCCCGTGGATATTTCGCCGCTTGCCAAGCGCAAGCCAGAAAATCCGGATCTGACCGAGCGCTTCGAGTTTTTTGTCAACGGCCACGAAATGGGCAACGCCTTTTCCGAGCTTAACGATCCCATGGATCAGCGCAAGCGCTTTGAAGAGCAGGTTCGTGTTCGTCAGGCAGAAGGAATCCATGCCGAGGTCGACGAAGACTTCCTCAATGCGCTGGAGTACGGCTTGCCGCCAACGGGCGGGCTTGGCTTTGGCATTGACCGTATGGTGATGCTGTTCACCGATAACGCTTCTATTCGCGACGTGCTGCTGTTCCCGACCATGAAACCGATCAAATAGGCGGCTCATTTTTACAGGGGGATGCCCATGAATTTACAAATGCCGATTACCAAACGAAGAATCACCCATCATTTTCAATACGCCGTCTGGATGTATCTGCTGTTGATCGCGTTGGCGCTGTTTGGATGGAATTTAATTTATACCACCACGCGCTACCGTCCGCCGGAGGATATGCAGGTAGAATTCTACGCCGAAGCTACCAGCTACAGCGAAGATGCGCTGACCGAGCTTGCCGACCGTATTCATGAAGAAGTCATGCCGGAAATGGAATCAGTCACGTCCACGGTGATTTCGATCAGCGACGATTACTACGGCGAAATGCAAATCACCGTTTGGATCAGCGCGTCACAGGGTGATGTGTACCTGTTGTCAAGTGAATATTTTAAAAGCTTTGCCGCCAGCGGCGCCTTTATGGATTTATCGCCATATGTTGAAAGCGGAGCTCTGGATGTTGAAGGTCTTGATCTTTCGGATGGTTACGTAGCGCTGACGGATTATGATGACGAGGATACAGAAACGGAGGTAGACGTATCTACCCCCAAACTGTATGGCATTCCGGCTGCACAGCTGACCGGCTTTACCGATTATTCCGTTGACGCCGAGGATAAAGTGTTGTGTATATTATACAACAACGGCAACGATGAATACTCCATCAAGTTCCTGAATTACCTGCTGGAGAACCTTCGCTGAGCCTGTCCTTGTTCTCGATGACATAGATCGCCATCGCGCATTCCAGGCGCTTTTTCTCCAAGCTGCACTCCATATCATACGGTTTGGCAATGTCACCGTTAAACGCATGCGCATTTGCAGAGCAGCCACCGCTGCAGAAGAAACGTGCCCAGCAATCGCGGCACTTTTCTTTTGCCAGTACGTGGTTGTTTTTAAAATAGGTCTGCATATCCTCGTCAAAGGTTTCATCCAGCACCGAACCCATGCGCATGTTCTCACGCCCGACAAACTGATGGCAGGGATAAATATCCCCGTTTGGGATCACGGCAACATATTCATTCCCCGCTCCGCAGCCGGTCAGGCGCTTTTGCATGCAGGGACCGCCCGTGAGATCCAGCGTAAAGTGGAAGAAGCTGAACCAGCGCCCGTCCTTGCGGCGCTTGAGGTATTCCCTGCCCAGGCGCTCGTATTCGTCAAATATACGGGGCAGGTCCTCCTGCCGCAGGGCGTAATCATGCTTGGGATCGGTTACCACCGGCTCGATGGAAAGCTGCTCAAAGCCCTCGTCGGCCAAATGAAGCACATCATTGGCAAAATCCAGATTATACCGCGTATAGGTGCCGCGAATGTAGTACTGCTGCTGATTGCGCAACCGTACCAGCTTTTTGGCATGCCCGATAATCAAATCATAACTGCCCTTGCCGTTGGCCGTAGGCCGCATCCTGTCGTGCACCTCCGGGCGTCCGTCGATGGAAACGACAACGTTGTACATTTCACGATTGAAAAAATCGATAATCTCATCGTTTAGGTTCACGCCGTTGGTGGTTGTGGTGAACTTGAAGCGTTTATGATACTTTTTTTCCAGCTCCCGCCCGTATTCCACGATCTCCTTGATTGCGGGAAAGTTGAGCAGCGGTTCGCCGCCAAAAAAGTCCACCTCGAGAAAATAGCGATTCCCGCTTTTTTTCACCAGCCAGTCCAGCGCCTTTTTGCCGGTCTCAGGCGGTAGCAGTTCCCGGTTACGGGAATGGTATTCTCCGGCGTCGGCAAAGCAGTACTTGCAGCGCAGATTGCAGTCGTGTGCCGCATGCAGGCACATTGCTTTTACGATCCCTTGGGTGTTGACAATAACGTTCGGATGAGCATCCGGTGTAAAGAGATATTCCATTTCGATCATTTCGCGCAGCTCCGCAATGGTTTCTGTGGCCAGCTTTGCGTCATAGGTATCCGTCATCGACGCTAATATATCCGCGTCGGAAGCCTGTGGGTGATCGATCAGGTATTGCAGTGCGTCATACGCGCTGTCATCCAGCGCGTATACACCGCCGCTGTTTACATCCAGTGCCACCGCTTGTCCGAGTGCCTTAAATAAATGTACCAATATTATCCTCCTGCGTTCAAAAACCGCGGCTTTTATAACGCCGCGGCTTAATGAATGGAATTCCGTTGATGTTATCGGGCCGACAGACGGTTGATTTTGCCTTCACGACCCGCGATAAGCTCTTGTTCTTTCTTAGCGCAGCTTTGGTTTGCTACCGTGCAGCTGGTCTTGCATGCGCTCTGGCAGGAGCTTTGGCATTCACCGCAGCCACCGGTCTTCAGCGTGTCCTGCAAACGCGGCTGTGCAATGGCCTGAAAATGTTTCATGATATTTCGCCTCCATGTGTAGTAGGGTATATGGTAACGCGCTAATTCAATACTTCCGAATCATTTTCAACCGGTACGTCTTCAACCTGGCGGATTGCCCAACGTGCCATCATCAGCTTCACATTGTCTTTGCCGACAGTCAGCTCAATGGTCTCGTCCTGGATTGCCGTGATGGTGCCGTAGATACCGCCGATCGTAGAGATCCTGTCTCCCACTTTCAGCGCGGAAAGCATATCCTTGACCTTCTTGTCCTTTTTGCGCTGCGGCCGGATGAGCAGGAAATAGAACACGGCAAACATAAGGATCATGGGAAGAAGCAAGCTCAGGATACTGCTGCTGGCGGAAACTTCCTCCGTGGTATCCGCAACGGTGGTCGCGGCATCTGTAAGCCCGATCAAGAGTTGTGTCAAAAATGTCATCGCTTTATAAACCCCTTTCAAAATTACCGATCTAATCAGTTTATAATTATAGCAAAGCATCCCGTAAATAGCAAGTGCGGCAAGCGGTGTGTTTGTAAAATTGCCGCACACAAAAAACGGCGGATTCTCCTGAATCGGCCGTTTTTGTGTGCCAGCCTTGCAAAGGCCAGCCAATTGGAGGTGCCACCCGGATTCGAACCGGGGGATAAAGGTTTTGCAGACCTTGGCCTTACCACTTGGCTATGGCACCGGGTGTGGAGCGGTAGACGAGATTCGGACTCGCGACATCCACCTTGGCAAGGTGGCACTCTACCACTGAGCTACTACCGCATCCTCATACTAATTCCATCCTTTGGTGCTATATGGATTACGAGTATTTTGTTCGTATTCGAGGAGAGAAAGTGCGGGTGCAGCGGTGGCTGCATCAAGTTTTCCCGACGAAGAATACGGGCAAGAGACGACGTAAGGCAATAGCGTTAAAGGTTGGAATTAGTATCATGGTGCCTTGGGGCGGAATCGAACCACCGACACGTAGATTTTCAGTCTACTGCTCTACCGACTGAGCTACCAAGGCATAATGGCGACCAAGAAGGGGCTCGAACCCTCGACCTCCAGCGTGACAGGCTGGCATTCTAACCAACTGAACTACTTGGCCGTACTTAACGTGGAAATGGTGGGAACAACAGGGCTCGAACCTGTGACCCCTTGCTTGTAAGGCAAGTGCTCTCCCAACTGAGCTATGCTCCCAAGGCCCGCATTGCTGATGCTCCACTGCCGCAAAGCACAAGGCGGCGACGGATAATATCTTACCCTGCTTTCCCTGTTTTGTCAAGGAATAAATTAACGATTTCAGGAAATTTCGTACGGAATTTCTATGGATGATTCAACGTTCTTTCCGTGCATTCCGCATTCCAAGCGCGGCGTCCAAAATGCGGCCTGCCATCTCCCGTTTGCTCATCTGATGCAAGGATATTTCACCGTCTTCGGTAATAAGCTCGGCAATGTTGGTATCCGCGCCAAAACCGGCGCCTTCGCGTGTGATATCATTAGCAACCACGATATCCAGATGTTTGCTTTTCAGCTTTTTACGGGCATTGGCGACCATGTTCTCGGTTTCCGCAGCAAATCCGACCAGCACCTGTCCGTTTTGTTTCTGTTCACCGATCGCCTTGGCTACATCGGGGTTGGGAATCATCTGCATTGTAATGCTGTCCCCGTTTTTCTTTACCTTTTGGTCGCTTTGGGTCGCAAAGCGGTAGTCCGACGGTGCGGCAGCCTGTATCACAACATCGCTGTGCGGCGCTTTTTCCATCATGGTCTTGTACAAATCTTGCGTTGTCTCGATGGGCACAAGTTCCACGCCTGCCGGCTTTTGCAGTGCCGTTGGGCCGGAAACCAGCGTAACCTCCGCCCCGCGTTCCTGCGCAGCCTGGGCAATGGCATAGCCCATTTTACCCGTGGATGGATTGGAAATATACCGCACGGGATCAAAGTGCTCCCGGGTTGCGCCCGCCGTCACCAGCACGCGAATCCCCTGAAAGTCCTTTTTAACGGCAAGCAAATCCTGTATTTCTTTGGCAAGCTGTTCTGGCTCGGCCATACGGCCTTCCCCTATCTCCCCGCATGCCAACAGGCCGCTTTCCGGCGTGATGATCTTCACCCCGCGTTTTTGCAGTGTAATTACATTCTCCTGCGTTGTGGCTGCCCGCCACATTACGGTATTCATCGCCGGTGCGATCAGTATAGGCGCTGTCGTTGCCAGCAGTGTGGTTGTAAGCATATCGTCGGCAATGCCGTGCGCCATTTTGGCAATCACATTGGCTGTAGCCGGTGCAACGACAAACAAGTCCGCCTTGCGCGCCAGCGCGATATGCTCCACTTCCCAGGTTCGTTCGCGCTTGAAAGTATCGGTTGTTACGGGATTTTGGCTGATGGTTTCAAATGTTAAAGGCGTGACAAACTCCTGCGCGTTCTTTGTCATAATCACGTCCACATTGATACCCAGTTTTTTTAATTGGGAAACAAGCATCACGGCCTTATACGCGGCGATGCCTCCGGTTACCCCGATAACAACGTTTGCGCTCATGGTTATTCGCCGTCCGGACGGATATAGGTCAAAAGGCCGCGGTTGATTTCATCCACCGCAACGTGCAGGGGTTTCATATCCTTTTCGTCAATCAGCGGCTGTGCGCCGCCCAACAGCTGGCGCGCGCGCTTGCTTGCTTCAACTACCAGCGTATAGCGGCAGTCTACCTTCTCTGACAGTTCAACGATGGTCGGTTTAATAATGGCCATACTTTTTCCTCCTTATGCTTCCGCTATGGTGGGCAGAAAGCGAATGGTGTTTTGTTTTTCAGCATTCACGATGCATTCCAGCTGCGCAAATGCGGTATCCACATCATCATTGATGATTGCGTACTGATACAGGTTCACCTTTTCAATCTCGCCGTACGCATTATTCATGCGGCGTTCGATTTCCGCTGGATTTTCGGCATTGCGCTTTTCCAGGCGGCTTTTCAGATCTTCCATGCTCGGTGCCAGAATAAACACGCTTACATAATCCCTTGCCTTTTTCATCACGCTCATCGCGCCCTGTGAATCAATATCCAGCAGAACATTTTTATGCTGCTTGAGGAGCGTATCCACCTCGCGCTTGGGCGTTCCGTAAAGGTTTCCGTGCACGGTGGCATATTCCAGCAGCTCGTCGTATTCGATCATACGCTGGAACTCCGCTTCGTCGATAAAGTGGTAATCGACACCGTCCATCTCGCCGCTGCGCGGCCCGCGCGTGGTAACGCTGCAGGAAAACGCAAAGCTCTTGTCCTTCTCCAGCAGCATCTTGCACAGTGTTCCCTTTCCGGCACCGGACGGGCCGGAGATAATCAGCAACATTCCCTTACGCTTCACTTGAATGCTCATGTCAGTACTGCTTATCCTCCATATGTGATTCACTTTCCTTGGCGGATGCCCGGCTTGCAATGGTCTCCGGCTGGATGGCGGACAGCACAACCTGGTTGCTGCTCATCATGATAACCGCACGGGTGCGTCGTCCCTGCGTAGCGTCCAATATACGCTTATCGTCCCGCGCTTCCTGCACCAGCCGTTTCACCGGTGCGCTGTCCGGATTCACCACGGCAACAATCCGGTCAACGGAAATCATGTTCCCAAAGCCAATGTTGATCAGCCTCATCAGCTAAACTCCTTACTCGACATTCTGCACTTGCTCACGCAGTTTTTCCAATACGCTTTTCATGTCTACCACACAGGCTGCAATTTCCGCGTCGGATGCTTTGGAACCGATCGTGTTTATCTCACGGTTCATTTCCTGCAGCAGAAAGTCCATTTGCCGGCCGGTTTCGGCATCCCGCTTAAAACATGCCGTAAACTGCTGAAAATGGCTTTTCAAGCGGGATAGCTCTTCGTCAATCGCACATCGATCCGCCATCTGTGCAACCTCCTGCGCGATACGTGCGGGATCCGCAATCTCCACTTTCCATTCCGTAAGCCGTTTGGTCAGCCGTTCGCGGTAATCCAGCGGTACACGGGGCGCCAGTACGGCAATCCGATCTGTAATCGTCCGTGCATTTTGCAGATGCGCTTTCAGGTCCTCTGTAAGCAGCTGCCCTTCCTTTTCCCGCATTGCCTGCAGGCCTGTCTGCGCCTGGGCAAACGCTTCCTCCGCCAGCCCGGTTACCTCTTGCGCGTCTTCTTCCGCCTGTGTTACTGTCAGCGCCGCGCACAGTTCAATCAGCTCAAATACGGAAGGCGCATCCTGTTGCAGCTGCGCGGCTACCACCTGCGTTTCGCTTGCGCATTGCAATACCAGCTCATGGTCCAGCGTAATCGCTTTGGCATCCGTGCGGTTGTTGCGGTAGGTAATGGATACTTCCAGGTGACCGCGCTTGATGCCGCTTTGGCGGATCATATCCCGCAGCGGTTCTTCCAAAAAAGACAGCGCTTTGGGCAGCCGATAATTCACGTCCAGAAAACGATGATTCACGGATTTCAATTCCATGAACATTTCACGTCCGTCACGGTCAATGTGGCTTCGTCCGAAGCCCGTCATGCTGCGCAGCGTTCCTCCCGCCTTTCGTGAGACAATTTTCCAATTAGTCTCAAACTTAATTATACTACAATTCTCTTGCCTTGCAAAGCGTTGTGTTTCAAATTGGCCCCAAACGTGTATACATTTACATGGCAAACAAGCCTGAAAGCTTGCGGTTTGCAGTGTTCGATGGTATACTGATAAGTACGGCTTGTTGAGATATTTCTCAATTTGCCGATGCCAGAATAACTCTATTACGGAGGATGAAAATGCAGTATTCAACAGAGAAAATTTCCGGAAACAAAGTCAAGCTTTCTTTCACGGTACCGGCCTCAGATTTTGAGGAAGCAGTACAGAAAGCCTATATTAAATCCCGCGGCAGCTTTCAGATCCAGGGCTTTAGAAAAGGCAAGGCCCCGCGTAAGCTGATTGAACGCATGTATGGGGATAGCGTTTTCTACGACGATGCGCTGGAGCTTCTGTTCCCCGATGCGTATATGGAAGCGGTAGAAAAGGATGAACTGCATCCTGTCGGCCGCCCGCAGGTGGATGTGGAAACCATCGAAAAGGGACAGGATGTAAAGTTTACCTGTGAAGTGTTTGTATATCCCGAGATCAAGCTTGGCGATTATAAGGGCGTAGAAGTTACCCGTATGCTGCATACCGTAACGGCGGATGAGCTTAACGAACGTCTTGCCCAGGAGCAGAAAAAAGTCGCGCGCGCCGTGGATATCACCGACCGTCCCGTGGAAAACGGCGACGAGATCAATCTTGATTATTCCGGGTCGGTAGACGGCGTCAAATTCAACGGCGGCACAGCGGAAGGCCAGAAGTTAGTGATCGGCTCCAATTCCTTTATCCCGGGCTTTGAAGAGAAGATGGTGGGAATGAACCTCGGAGAAGAAAAGGATATTACCGTCACCTTCCCTGTGGAGTACCATGCCGAGGACCTCAAGGGCAAGGACGCTGTGTTTCATGTAAAGGTCAACGCCATTACACACGAGGAGCTTCCCGCGCTGGATGACGATTTTGCTGCCGATGTAAGCGAGTTTGATACCCTGAAAGAGTATAAAGACGATCTGAAAAAGACCATGCAGGATGCCGCCGACGAGCAGGCAACCGCGCAGGCCCGGCAGGAGCTCGTGCAAAAGATTGTGGAGAATGCCGAGATTGACATTCCCGATCCCATGGTAGAGGAAAAGCTGGATGACCAGCTGCGCGAAATGGATTGGCGCATGCAGCAGCAGGGCCTGAACATGAAAAAATACATGGAGCTCACCGGCCAAACCGAAGAACAGATGCGTGATATGTACCGCTCGGAAGCGCGCAATAATCTGAAAACCGAAATGGTCATCGGCGAAATCATCAAGGCGGAATCCATCGAAGCCAACCCCGAAAAGGTGGACGAGATGCTTTCGGAGTATACCGCCGCCATGGGCAAGACGCTGGATGAGCTTAAACAGGAGCTTACCGACGCGCAGAATGAATACTTTGAAAGCCGTGCCCAAACGACCGCAGCGCTTGATCTTTTGTGGGACAATGCCACGGTAAAAGATGAAAAAGCCAAAAAGCCCGCCGCCAAGAAGGCTGCCAAGAAAACGGCGGACGAAACGGAAGCGGCAGACGACACAGATAATGCAGAAGAATAAACAACTCGTACCTACTTGCTGTATAATGGAACAGGAGTGAAAACAGTGAGCAGTTTAATCCCTATGGTAATTGAACAAACCAATCGCGGTGAGCGTTCGTTTGATATTTACTCCCGCCTTTTGAAAGATCGTATCGTTTTCCTTGGCGGCGAAATTGACGATGATGTAGCGAATGTGATCGTCGCGCAGCTGTTGTTTTTGGAAATGGAAAATCCGGATGCGGATATTTCCCTGTATATCAACAGCCCCGGCGGCAGCGTAACTGCCGGTATGGCGATCTTCGATACGATGAACTATATCAAGTGCCCCGTGCGCACGGTGTGCATCGGCATGGCGGCTTCTATGGGCGCATTTTTGCTGATGGCCGGCCAAAAAGGCAAACGACTTGCGTTGCCCAACAGCGAAGTGATGATCCATCAGCCGCTGGGAGGTGCCAGCGGGCAGGCCTCCGATGTGCAAATCCGCGCGGAATGGCTGCTGAAAACCAAGAGCAAGCTGAACCGCCTGATTGCCGAAATGACCGGCCAAAAATTAGCCCGTGTGGAAAAAGACGCCGACCGTGATTTCTTTATGAGCGCCAAGGAAGCGCTGGAGTACGGGATCATCGACGAAATCTATGAACCCCGCAGCACCGATAAGGAGTAACGTATGTCCGATACGATGAACCCAAACCTTCCCAAACTGAAGCGCTGCAGCTTTTGCAACAAAACCAGCGAACAGGTTCACCGGCTGGTAGCCGGCCCCAACGCAATGATCTGCGATGAGTGCATTGCCCTTTGCAATGAGATCATTCAGGATGATTATCAGGCGGCGGACGAGATTGCCGCTATGGAGCTTCCGCGCCCCAAAGAGCTGAAGGAAATCCTCGACCAATATGTGATCGGTCAAGAGGATGCCAAGCGCACCCTGAGCGTTGCGGTGTATAACCACTATAAGCGCATTGATTCTCCGCCCGCCGGTGATCTGGAACTGCAAAAGAGCAATATTCTGATGCTCGGGCCCACCGGCTGCGGCAAAACCTTTTTGGCGCAGACGCTGGCAAAGATTCTGCAGGTGCCCTTTGCCATTGCCGATGCCACCAGCCTTACCGAGGCCGGCTATGTAGGCGAGGATGTAGAAAACATCCTCTTACGCCTGATTCAGAACGCGGACTATGATATCAAGGCTGCCGAACGAGGAATCATCTATATTGATGAGATTGATAAGATCGCCCGCAAATCGGAAAACCCCTCCATCACCCGCGATGTAAGCGGCGAGGGTGTGCAGCAGACATTGCTGAAAATCCTGGAAGGGACGGTTGCCAACGTTCCGCCGCAAGGCGGCCGCAAACATCCCCATCAGGAGTTTTTGCAAATTGATACCACCAATATTCTATTTATCTGCGGCGGCGCGTTTGATGGTCTGGATTCGATTATCGAGCAGCGCATCGGCAAGAAAACACTGGGCTTTGGCGCAGAAATGAAAAGCAAATCCGAAAAGGATTTGAGTAAGCTTTTCAAGGAAGGCCGTCCCGAAGATCTGATAAAGTTCGGGCTGATTCCGGAGTTTGTAGGCCGCCTTCCCATCGTTGTCTCGCTTAACCAGCTGGACGAGGAAGAGCTGATCCGTATTCTGACCGAGCCGAAAAACGCGCTGGTAAAGCAATATGTGTATCTGATGGATCTGGACGGCGTTGAACTGCTGTTTGAGCCGGAAGCCCTGCGGATGATTGCCAAGCAATCCATCGAACGCAAGAGCGGCGCGCGCGGTCTGCGCTCCATCATCGAAAAGCTGATGCTGGACACGATGTTTGATCTGCCCAGCCGCAACGATGTTGCCCAGTGCCTGATTACCGCCAAATGCGTCAGCGGAGAAGAAAAGCCCCGTCTGCTGCACAGCGAAGAACCCGTACGTAAACCCCGAACCATTCACCGTCATGAACCTGCGCTTAAGTCGAATCATGCCGGATAACCCCTTATAAGGAGGACAACCATGGACCAGGCCACGCGTAAAAAGCCATTGCCGCGCCTGCCGGTATTGCCGCTCAGAGGCACAATGGTCTTTCCGCACATGGTGCTGCATTTTGACGTCGGACGCGCGAAAAGCGTATCCGCACTGGAAAAAGCGATGCTGGAGGATCAGCGTATCTTTTTGGTCGCTCAGCACGACGCTGATGTCGACTCCCCTGCGCTGGATGACCTATATACTGTTGGTACCATTGCCAAAGTAAAACAGGTGCTCAATCTCCCGGGCGACAGTCTGCGTGTGCTCGTCACCGGCGAAAGGCGCGCCAAGCTCCGGAAAATTGTACAGGACGAGCCGTTTCTTCTGGGCGAAATTTCGCCCGTAGCCAATCGCCGGCCAAAGAATACCGATGAAATGCAGGCGCTGGTGCGCACCACACATGCTATTTTTGAGGAATACTGTTCCCAAAGCATGCGCGTATCGCAGGAAACACTGCAAAGTGTGATGGCGATTGAAAAGGCGGACGAGCTTGCGGATGTGATTGCCGCCAACGCGCTTACACAGTTTTCGGATCGGCAGGAACTGCTGGAAATCATCAGCGTGCAAAAGCGGCTGGAAACCCTTTGCACCATCCTGCTGCGTGAAACCGAGCTTAGCGAGCTGGAAAAGAATATTCAGGCACGCATCAAGCTGCAGATCGAAAAGAACCAGAAGGATTTTTACCTGCGCGAGCAGATCAAAGCCATCCAAACGGAGCTCGGCGATAAAGATGCCACCGACATTGAGGATCTCCGCGAACGTCTGGATGTCACGCCGCTTAACGATGAAGCGCGGCAAAAGACAGAGCGCGAGCTGGATCGGCTGGCCCACATGATGCCCGGCGCACCGGAAATCAGCATCAGCCGCACGTATGTGGAATGGATTTTAGACCTTCCGTGGGGGCAAACCACCGAAGATAACCTAAACCTCAAGCATGCCCGCAAGATACTGGATCGTGATCACTACGGCCTTGATGATGTTAAGGACCGTATCATCGAATACCTTGCCATGCTGCGCATGAAAAAGGACATGAAAGGCCCGATCCTGTGCTTTGTAGGCCCGCCAGGCGTTGGCAAAACAAGCATCGTCCGCGCCATCGCTGATGCCGTTGGCCGTAAGTTTGTACAAATGTCCCTGGGCGGTGTGCGGGACGAAGCGGAAATCCGCGGCCATCGCCGCACCTATATCGGCGCTATTCCCGGCCGCATAATATCCGGCATCAAGCAGGCGGGCACCATGAACCCCGTATTCCTGTTTGACGAAATCGATAAAATGTCCAGCGACTTTCGCGGCAATCCCGCGGCAGCCATGCTGGAGGTGCTGGATGCAGAGCAGAACAATGCGTTCCGCGATCACTATCTGGAGCTGCCGGTGGATTTAAGCCGCGTGATGTTCATCACCACCGCAAATACCATAGATTCCATCCCGCCCGCGCTGCTGGACCGGTTGGAGATTATCGAAGTCCCCAGCTATACGGAGCTGGATAAGCTCAAGATCGCATCCAAGCATCTGATTCCCAAGCAGATCAAAGAACATGGGTTGCAGCCCAACAGCATGAAAATATCAAACAGCGTAATTGCCAGGCTGATTGACGGCTACACCCGGGAAGCCGGCGTACGTAAGCTGGAGCGGCAAATTGCCAGGCTGGCGCGCAAAGCTGCCGTGGAAATCTTAAACTCCCATGCAACCACGATTACTATCAGCGCCGCCAAACTGAAAGACTACCTCGGCGCACCGCGTTATGTCCGCGAAGATCTGGAAAAGGAAGACCTGATCGGCATTGTGAACGGTCTGGCCGTAACCTCTGTGGGCGGGGAAACGCTTTCGGTGGAGTGCTCTATCATGCAGGGAACCGGAACATTGCAGCTGACAGGCAAATTGGGCGACGTTATGCAGGAAAGTGCGAAAGCGGCCCTGTCTTGGGTACGCATGCATGCGGATACCTGGGGTATCCCCGCTAATTTTTTCAAAGAGCACGATATTCATTTCCATGTTCCCGAAGGCGCTGTTCCCAAGGACGGTCCTTCCGCAGGGATTGCGCTGACGACCGCGCTTACCAGTGCGCTGCTGTCCATTCCCGTGCGGCAAAGCATCGCCATGACCGGCGAGATCACCCTGCGCGGCCGGGTGCTGCCTATCGGCGGCCTGAAAGAAAAACTGCTGGCTGCCAGCCGCGCAAACCTGAAAGAGGTATTGATCCCCAAAGGAAACGAAAAGGACTTGGAAGACGTTCCGGATGTTGTGTTACATAAGCTTCTGATCACACCGGTAGAACACATGGCGGACGTGCTCCCCCATGCGTTAACCGCCGTCCCCGTTGCCAGGCCTGTGCTCCCTGATCTTACTGCCATTTCCGCACAGATCAGTCACAGCGAGCACGCATCCTACCCGAGGGCGTAATCATGATGATTAAAAACGCCGCATTTGTTACAAGCATGGCAGCGTATCATGAAAACCCTCCCATCACGCTTCCCCAGTTGGCGGTTGTCGGCAAAAGCAATGTTGGCAAAAGCTCGCTGATCAACACCCTTTGCCGTAGAAAGAACCTTTGTAAAACATCCTCAACCCCCGGTAAAACACGGCTGATCAATGTGTTCCTTATCAATGATTCGTTTCATCTTATCGATCTTCCCGGTTATGGCTTTGCGAAGGTCAATCAAACGGAAAAGCAGCGCTGGGGAGAGATGATGGAAGCCTATTTTCGCGAAAGCACTCTGCTTAAGCATGCGCTTCAACTGGTGGATATCCGTCACGAACCAACAGACGATGATATTGCCATGGCAGCGTTTTACCGCAGTATCGGCATTCCCTTTACGGTAATCGCTACAAAGGCGGATAAAATCAGCCGCGGCGCCCGTATGAAGCACATCGCACCCATCTGCCGCGCCATGCAAAAGCAACCGTGGGAAGTCATTCCCTTCTCCGCTGCCGATCAAACCGGCCGCGAGGAATTGTTACAGCACATCGAAACTCTGATGGCCTGAACCGCATCGTTTGATTATATTCTTTGCATAGGGAGAGATCACAATGATTCATGTGGAAACACTCCAAAAAACGCCGGAAGGCGTGCGGGCATTTTTGGCACTGCCAAAACGCCTGTATCGCAAGGATCCGTACTGGGTTCCTCCAATGAAACGCATGGAGATGTATCATCTGATCGGAGATCACAATCCTTGGCGCAACGGTCCGCATTCCCTGTTTTTAGCATATGATGACGAGCGTCCGGTAGCGCGTGTGCTGGCAGGCGTAGACGAGCGCATTAACGAGCGTCTCGGCCAAAAGCGCGGTTACATCGCCCTTTTCGAAAGCGAAAACAATATGGAATACGCGCGTGCCGTGTTGGATGCCGCCGTAAACTACTTAAAGCAGCTGGGTATGGAAATCATTATCGGCCCCAATGAGCCTGGATTTGACGATTACACCGAAGGCCTTTTGTACGAAGGCTTTGACAGTCTCAATTCCCTGTTCAATCCATACAATCCACCGTATTATCATGAGTTTTTTACCGCGTATGGATTCACCAAATATCGCGATCACCGCGCCTATCTGCTCAAGATAAGCGAGTTTCCCGCGGCGACGTATGAAAAGCTCTCCGATATGGCGCAAAGCCGCTTTGGCTTTCGTATTGCGCTTGCCGACCTGCGGCCCGATCACCAGGAAACCCTGGCGCGTGACGTAGCCAATATGATCGCAAAGGCCTTGCCTTCGGACTCCGAAATTACACCCCCGACCATTGATGATATCTTAAGCGAGCTGAAATCGCTGCTTCGCTACACCAAGGCGGATCTGCTGGTAACCGCCTACGCCGGAGACCGGCTGGTGGGCGTTGCCGTTGCGTTTTCGGACTTTTCAAAGCTTGCCAAAATGATCAACGGCCGCCTGTTCCCCTTTGGCTGGGTGGCAAGGATCTTTCACAAAGTCCGCACCGCCCGCTGCTCCATGGTGTTTGTCGCGCCGGACTATCACAATAAGGCCGTCAACGCCGCTATGATGCTCAAAATGTATCAGCGTGCCAACGCAATCGGTATTCAAGCGTTTGAAATTTCCGCGATTGACGAAACCAATCTGCAAAGTGCCCTGTCGCTGGAGCGTGCCGGTGCAAAACACTACCGCACCTATCGGCAGTATCAGCTAAAGCTGTAGCCTATATGTAAAAGCGCTCTGTCCGCAAGATGGGCAGAGCGCTTTTTGTGTATTTCTTTTGATCAATCGCTCGATCTTGACGGTGCGCCGCACACCAGGCACGGCAGCAGATCGGCGTATGGTTCTTCGTCCAGCTCCCCGTATGTGAAGGATTCCATCGGCAGATATTTGGAGTTCACGGCGCTGCACTCCGGATCGGCATGGTAGTAGGAACCGCCATCCGCATTGTAATACAGCAGCGTGCTGTCCGGCGGAACCGGCGTGACCGTTTGACGGGGTGCCAACGTAAAGATTGCCTCAAGATTTGCAGGCACTTCCGTTGCATCGTCGTCATCATCGATATCATTGGTCGACAGTGAGTTGGGGTCCACATACCAGTCTCCGTCTTCGTTATCCATTAAAATCACAAATCGGTACTTGACCGGATCATTCCCGTTGTTTTTATCGATCGTCGCCGTCATTGTGACGGAACGCGACGTATCGCTGGCCGCGCCGGAGATCGATTCGATCTCATAGGACAGCGGCGTACGGTTTGAAATTATGATGAACAATTCGGCAGCCGCATCATTTTGGGATTGTCGCCAGGAAGGCATCACATAATTGAGCATTGCCTCAATCTGATTATCCATCCAATTATCCATAAACGATGACAACCGCTGCCCCGCCTCCGTGTCCTCCGGAAGGGTTTCGACAGGTGTTGTTGTGGTTGGCGCCTGATCCAGCTGGTATCCCAACGCTTCGCCCGAAGGTTCATCGGTAATCACCGGCGTCGGTTGGGCCGTGATGTTTGCGCCTGTATTGACCACGTCACTGGTTCCGGAATACATCATTACGATCACAACAATGCACATCAGGGCATAGCCGATCGTCATGCCGGTTCGCAGGCTTGGATTAAACGATTGGCGGTACCACATCACCCCAACCGATGCCGCGCAAACGGTCATAAACAGGTACCGGATAATATCAAACTCGCTTGGCAGTGCAATGCATAACACAAACACGACCGGAAGCACGATGTACAAAAACATCTTCAGCCAATCATCGATGTTTACAGGCTGCTTGGGCGGCTTTTCAGGCTGCTGTGAAGGTGGCTGGCTGCCGCCTTGATACCCCGAAAAGCCTCCCATGGGTATATTTTGCTGGGGCTGTTGTGCGGAATACAGGGGTTGATTATACGGAGTTTGCTGGTTTTGATACGGCATGCCCATACCCTGCTGCGGATAACTCATCCCCGGGGAAGCCTGCTGTGCAGCCGGCGTCGCGTGCGTTACTGCAGGGGGAACATAGCCCTGTGCCCTGGTGCTGGTAACCGGTGCCTCCTGCCTGGCATTGGCCGCGTTGGCCAGCGGCATCATGGG
>DAOPIR010000044.1:0-16984 GCA_035399245.1 Candidatus Limiplasma sp. | reverse complement strand
TTCAAAATCTTGTAGACTAAAGTCACCACAACATCAACTACAAGACAATGGAGGAGATTATGCTTCAAGAAGATTGTACCGCAAAATTGCTGGATATGGAACCCATGATGATTCAAGAAGTGGAGAACACGGCCACGGAAATCATTTTGCATGTGGAAATGCGAAGGCGTGTCAGTGAATGCCCGGCATGCCGGGCACTCACTGACCGCATCCACGACTACCGTACCTGCCTTGTGAAAGACAGCCCGATCCACGGAAAGCGCGTAGTTTGGACGTACCGGAAGCGGCGGTATCGCTGTCCCTGCTGCGGAAAACGGTTCTATGAAACGAACTGCCATCTTCCCAAATGGCATCGCATGACCGGCCGCTTAGCTTGGCTGGGAATAAACATGCTGGAGTTGAAACAGAGCCGCAAAGAAATTGCAAAGAGCATTCACGTATCCCCCTCAACCGTCGGGCGCTGGCTGAACATGGTGAACTTCACGAAACCGCCAAAACTTCCCAAGGTTCTCTCCATTGATGAGTTTCGGGGAAACACGGACTATGGCAAGTTTCAATGTATCCTGACTTCGCCTGAGGAAAAGCGGGTGTTGGATATCCTTCCCACATACCGGGAAAGTGATCTGTACCAATACCTGAAAGCCTTTCCCAACCGGCAACAGGTAACGCATTTCGTGACCGACATGCGGAAAGAATACATTTCGCTGGCAAAGCATTTGTTCCCCAACGCTTCCATCGTGATCGACCGGTTTCATGTGGTACGGTATTGCACATGGGCGCTGGAAAATGTACGAAAGCGTGTACAGAAAAAGCTGATGCCCGACCAACGCAAATACTTCAAGCGCAGCAGACGATTGCTTCTGGCACGGATGCGGAATTTATCTGCGGAGAACAAGGCGGCTGTGGAACGCATGCTGCTGTTTGACCGTGATTTGCGGGAGGCGTACCTGCTGAAAGAATGTTTCTATCAGTTCATGGCTTCGCAAAACAGTGTGGAAGCCAAGCAGCGTCTGAAGGAGTTTCGCATGCATGCTTCCCTAGCAGAGATACCGGAGTTTGCTGCTTGTCTTACGATGCTTCGCAACTGGGAACCCTACATTCTGAACGCTTTCGACTGCTCCTACACCAACGGCTTTACCGAGGGCTGCAACAACACGATCAAGGTGCTTAAACGAATTGCTTACGGCTATCGCAACTTTCACAACTTCCGCTCTCGTATTCTTCTTACCTTCCATGCAAAAGAGGCATCCGCCTCTTAGCAAATACCCCTTCTGTTTTGACTTTAGTCGCTTTTACCCCAACTCTTGACATTGAGCCGGTTTTCTTGATTTCCCTTGGGAAATGCGGTTGGCTATTCGGTTACGGTCTCATAGCCGGCAGCGAGCCAGCCATTGTTCATGCCGCCGCTGAGGTTGTAGGCGTCATAGCCCAGCAACCGCAGGATGGCGACGGTCTGGCTTGCGGTCTGGCCGGTGTAGCAGTGCACGATGATGGTCTCATCCGTGGGCAGCTGCGCGGCGAAGTTCTCCTGCATGCCAGCGCCGAAAGGATTGTTGATTGCACCGGCAATGTGGCCGGCTGCATAAGCGTCTGCCTGGCGCACGTCGTAGACGAAGTAGCCTTCGACCTCTGCGTCAAGAATGTCATACAGGTCCGAAGCCTTGAAGTTGTTGTACTTAAAGGCGGTATCGGCCTTGGAAACCATCTCTTCGAAATACGTGGTGATGGCGGCCTGCACGTCGGGATCCACATCATAGGTGTCATCCGTCAGGGTGTACACATCGGTGGTGATGTAGGCTTCATAGCCTTCGGCCTGGGAAATGCCGTTGTTGAAACCGCTCTGGATGTTGGCGGCATACTTGCCCGCAACGTTGAGCAGCGCAGTGGTCTGGCTTGCGGTCTGGCCGGTGTAGCAGTATACATAAACCTGCACATCGTCGGGAATGTTGGCAAGCGCTTCGGGGATTGCCATGCCAAAGGGCACATTCACGGCGCCGATCAGGTGGCCCGCTTCATAAGCGTCTGCCTGACGTACGTCAAGGATCAGCATATCGTCTCCGGCATCCATCTTTGCAAAAAGATCAGCGGGCTTAATCACGACCTGGGATCCGTCATAATTGGCTAAGTACTCCATTGCTTTTTCCGCAACAACGGAAGAAGTTTCGCTCTCAGCAAGAGCCACAACGGAAACGGTTACCAGCAAAACCAAGGAAAGCAACAGGGCTAATAGTTTTTTCATATGATTCCCTCTCCTTTTTTAGTCTGTTGTATTAGGATGCGTCCTTATTGGTAGGCGCAGTAATACCTTCGGGGATGTCCACGGGATAAGCGTCGGGATTGGCGGCATTCTTGGACGACCATTCCAGATAAGCGCCGTCGTAAAGCTTCAGATTCCGGTAGCCCGCGTCATACAGGCGGAGGAATACCGTAGCGGCACGCATGGAGGTCTGGCAGTACATGATGATGTCGTTTGCAGGCTTGATCCCATCCTGCATGTAATTGATGCGGGTGGCCTGAATATCCTTAAGCGTGCCATCGGCATAGAAGTTGTCATAGAAGTCAAACATAACGGACGACGGAACCTTGCCGCTTTCATAATACTCGTCTTCCGTACGGACGTCCAGCAAAATGGTGTTGGCATCGGGCTCGTCTACCTGCGCCTTCACATCGTCAATTGTGGCAAGCCAGGTTTCATCCTTATCGGCGGCCACATATTCCGCGGCTGTAATTTCCGGCACATCAGCCGTTAATTCATAACCGGCGCTGATAATCGCGCTCAGGCCGCCGTCTACCACCAGCACATTCGTGTTTTGGTACATCAGCATCGTCCAGAACAGGCGTGCGGCGTTCATGTTGTTGTCATCATAAGCGACAATCACCGTGTCGTTGCCGATTCCCTTGGCACTGAGCAGCTTTTCCAGCTTGGACTTGGACGTCAGCATATTTTTCACGGGCACATTGATCACGATATCCGAAAGCGGGATGTTTACGGCGCCTTCCACATGGGCGGCCGCATACGCCTCTTCGTCCTGCATATCGACGATCACTGTATTCTCCGCACCGATGTAATTGGAAAGATCCGCAGCGGGAATGATAACCTTGCCGCTTTGGGCATATTCCGATGTATTACACCCAGTGATCATGCCGGCGGTTAACACCAAAATCAAAAGCACGATAACCGTTTTTACGGGTCGTTTGAAAGCCATTGTGTCTCCTCCGTTCCCTGTTAAGCTCTGTAACATTATACTTGATTTGAGATTGTTAAGGTAATAACAATGTTTAATATTCCATACTGCTTATTTATGCCGCGATCAGAAATCCGGATATGCTATAATTGATACGGTTTGCAAACCGGATAAGTACAAAAGGGAAAGGGATGGAACCATGCAGGCAAAGCGCAGGGAAACCGTATGGGTTTTCGGATTTTTACTGGTCTGGTTTTGCCTGAACCTGCTGTTTTTAACCCGCTATCCGCTGGTACACTCCGATGAAAGCTGGCTGAGCGGGCTGACCCGCAATATGCTGGCACAGGGTTCCCTGCGCGTAACCGAGCCGTTTTTTGACCTGAAGCCACGGTATCCGCACGCGATTAAAATGCTGTTTCATCTGCTGCAGATGCCGCTGATCGCTATCTTCGGATATTCCATATTTTCCGTTCGGCTGCTGTCGCTGATTTTCGGCGGGATGTCGCTGTACATGTTTTACCGTTGCGCCCGCAGTATCGCTTCGTTTCCGCTTTCGCTGGGGATTACGGCGGCTGTATCGGTCAACGGGCAGTTTCTTCTGGCGGCGCACATGGCACGGCAGGAAATCATCCTGCTGTTTATGCTGCTGTGCCTCCTGTTTGTACTGCTGCAAAGCCGCGGTGAGATTACGCCGCGCACGGCAGCGCACCTGGGAATCCTTACAGGCCTTAGCATCGGGCTGCACCCCAACGCCTTTTTGCTGGCCGTTGGATGCGGCGGTGCCATGGTGCTTGTAATGCTCGGCAAGAAGTGCTTTCAATGGAAACCGCTGCTATACTATATTGCAATAACGGGCGGATTTGCGCTGCTGTTTGTGGGGATCAGCCTGGCGTTTGACCGACAGTTCGTGCCGCATTGGCTGCGCTACGGGGATACGGAGTTTGATCTGCTGGTGCCCGTTGCCGGCAAATTTGCTGAAGTACTCAGCTATATAGAACGGTTATGGAGCGGTACCAGCGGCACCTATACCCTGCCAAACCTCAAGCCCCAGATGGTGCTGTGCGTGCTGCTGCCGATCCTTGCTGCTATACAGGCGATCCGCACCAAATCTCCCGCGCTTTTAGCCGGATTGGGAATGTATCTGGGCACATTTTTAGGCACGATTCTGATCGGCCGTTATAACCAGTTGAGCGCTGTAATATGGATGTTTCCCTGCCTTGTGCTGCTGGCGCCACTGCTTGCCCACACCAGGCTTTCCCGCGTTATCATTCCGATTATTGCGGTCGTGATGGCCATTGCGGCGTACGGGCCGATCCGCGACGCGTATGCCTGGGATTACGACACATACCTTGCCCAAATCAGCGCCTATGTATCGGCGGATACAAAAGCGCTTGCCAATCTCAATACCGGCTTTTACTTTGATAATGGGAAAATGCTGGATGTCCGAAACCTTACCTATTTAAAAGATAATGACATGAGTTTTGCGGAGTATGTGGAAAGCCGCGGCATACAGGCCATCGTCTGGTCGGATGAAATGGACTATCTTTACAGCCACCGCCCAAGCTTCAACGTGCTGTACGGCAATCCGCGCTACGTACCGGAGGTTGAGACGTTTTTAGCGGAGCACTGCACGCTGGTGGGCTCGTTTGAAAACACAGGCTACGGCATGCGGCTGGTGCAGCTGACCGACGAACCTTGCACCGTGCGCGTTTATCGGGTCAATCCCTGAGCAGCTCGCGCAGGCGCTGCGCGGTATTGTCGCCCGTGTTATCCATCTCGGCAACAATGCCGTGTGCCTCCGCCTTAAGCAGCGCAATCCGTGTCGCCAGCGCGGCGGCTTCCTGCAGATCATGCGTTACCAGCACCACCGCGGCGCCGGTGGCTTTTTTTAAGGTTTGCAGGGATGCATGCGCGTTTTCACGGGAATGGATATCAAGGCTAGAAAACGGTTCGTCCAGCAGCAACGCTTTGGGCGACAGGGCCATGGCGCGCGCCAGCGCACCGCGTTGTTTCATGCCGCCGGAAAGCTGATAGGGATACTTTTCTTCCGCGCCCTTGAGCCCCATTTCGGATAAGCACCGCATGGCCAGATCGCGCGCTTCGCCCTTTGCCATCTCACGCCGCGTTTTTTTCAGCGCGTATTGAATATTGCCGCGCAGGGTAAACCAGGGAAACAGCTGATCAAAGCTTTGAAATACCATCAGCTTGTCCTTGGCTGGCGCAGCGGACGGCTGCCCGTCGAGCAAAACGCTGCCGCTGTCCGGCGGCAAAAAGCCCGCCAGCATCCGCAGCAGCGTGGTTTTGCCGCAGCCGGATCGGCCGACGATCGCCAGCGTATCGCCGCCCTGCACGGAAAAGCTGACATCGTGCAATACCGGCTGCCCGTCAAAGGATTTGCAAAGCGCATTGGCTTCCAGCTTCACGATGCACTCCCCTCCTCCGCCGTTACGCTCCACTTGCGAAGCGTCCTTTCTTCCAGCCGTTCAAATACAAGCCCTTCCACCAACATCCCGATCACGGCCACCAGCACAATACCCGCAAACAGACCCGCGGTGTCCATCATGGTACGTTCCTTGAAGATATACCAGCCCAGTCCGCCTGTTTTGCCGATCGCGCCGAAGATCATCTCCGCCGAGATCAGCGCCCGCCACGCGCGCGCCCAGCCGATGCGAAAGCCTGATAATAGTGACGCCATGGCGGCAGGCAGCAGAATTTCGATAATAATACGCGGCCGGCTCATGGAAAGGCTCTGCCCCACATCGGTATACAGGGCCGGCGCGTTTTTCATGCCGCTTTGCAGGCTTAATAAAATTGTCCATAAGCACGCGTGCACGATCACGATCGTCACGGCAGGCGTACCTGTGCCAAACCAGATTACAATCAACGGCAGCAGCGCCATGCCCGGCAGGGGATGCGCCATCAGCGTAAGTGTATCCACCATACGATCCACAAACGGGCTCAGCCGCGCGGCAATGCCCAGCAGCAACGCTAAAACCAGACTGATGGCAAAGCCCAGTGCAATAATGCCCAACGAGAAAATCGTCTGCAAAAACAGCGTTCCCGCAAACATCCCGTCCCAAAACGCCTGCGCCACCTTTTCCACCGGCGGCAGCAGCAGCGGTGATATCCGGGTCAGCTTCACCGTCGCTTCCCATAGCACTAGCAGCAGCCCGAAGAAAAACAGGCGGCTGACCCAGCGTTTATCATAGAACACGCGCCGTAACGTTTTCATGGCGCGACCTCAACATCCGCAAACGCGTATTCCGCCGCGGTCGGCGCTTTGGACAGCAGTCCCATTTCCACCATGGCAGCGGCCAGCTTGTCAACGCCGGTAAGGGTTTTGCTGTAAATCGTGCCGTTATAGCTCATCATGGAGTACAGCATATCCGCGTCTACGCCGTACACGGGCGCAAGCTTTTCGGCAGCCGCCTCCAGATCGGCGTTGATTTCATCGATAGCCTGCGAGAGGCATTGCTGAAAGGTATCGTAAATGCCGCGATAGTCGTCGTACAGCTCCGTTTTTGCTACGCCGCAGATGAAGGTGAACGATCCGCCCATGACATCCTGCCCCGTTAAAATCTTATGCATGCCGTTTTGCAGCTCCAAATCGGCATACGGCGGCGTGGTGATGTGCAGCACAATCTCCCCGCCCGCAAGCATCGCGCTCATCGCGTCCGGATGGCTTAAGGACACCAGCTGCTCGTCAAAACGGTCTGGCTCGCCAAACTGCTGCTCGGCGGCCAGGCATAGAAGAATGTGCTGTGTGCAGCCCGGGCTGATCACCGCGATCCGGTCGTCCGCGCTGATATCCGCTAACGACTGGATATCGTCACGGTTAGTAATAAACGAAACCTCATTAGCTGAAAGCGCGGTGAAGGCCTTCCAGTCCATGCCGGTATCCACGCCCAATAGCATCGGGCCGACGCCCATGAAGCCGAGATCGATATTCCCCGCCAGCATCCCTTCGCGGATGGCCGTGGGACCGCCCAGCTGCACCCAGTTGATCTCCACATCGGGCAGCGCCTGTTCCAATATTCCCTCGTCCTTCATTACCTGCAAGGGAGCGTAGGCAATGCCAAACTGCTCGGCAATGGTCAGCGTCGTTTTCTCCTTGCTGCCGCAGGCTGAAAATAAAAGCAGGCCCGCCAGCAGTACAAGGATAAGCGCTATGCGTTTTCTCATATTCCATATCCTTTCCCGTTCCATAATCGCGGGATCACCATTTGCCGTCCGTTTATATCCGGAACACGCAGGGTATCGTAATACCGCCGAATCCGTGCCTCCATATCGCCGTCCTCGGTTGTCAGCACACAGTGTCCAAAGCGCGCGGTAGCGTTTTCCGTTACAGGGATCACGCTGCCCGCCGCATAATTATACCCTGCCGCAAGAACACCGGGCAAGGCAAGGATGGCTGACAGCGGTGTGACGGACGCAACGGTGCCCGGATAGCAAAACGGCATCTGCACCGATACCTGGCAGCCCGCGGCCCGATGCCCCGGGTTTTGGAAAGCTTCCGATGTAATGCGCTCCCCCAGCGCCAGGCGAATGACCGCCTCCAGCAGATCAAACCCCGTTACCCAGGGGATAAACACATCCTCAAACGCGCCGCCTACTCTGGCGGACGCCTCGTTGACGATCACACCCCGATCCCCGATCAAAAGCTGGACATACAGCGGTCCCTGCGCAACACCCAGCGCCAGCGCTACCTGTTCGCCAATCCGATAGATTTTCTCCGTCCGGTCCGCGTGGATGCTGGGATAGCGGTGCGCGGCGCAAATGCCGATATGCAGCGGGTCATCAATCAGCTGCCGATCGGTGAGGGTGAGCGGGTGCATGCGGCCGTCCAGCATAAAAGCGGAGAGCGTTACCTCATCGGAGGGATAAAAGCTTTCCACTACCGCCGTATCCTGCCGGGAATAGGAAAGGGTCTCCGCCAGCCGCGCGGCGGCCTCCTGCGCGGTTTGCACTTTGAATACGCCGCGCTGTCCCTGCGAATCCAGCGGTTTGATGACCAACGGCGTCCCAAGCGCCTGCAGCGGCCGTGCGCCGTCTTCCCGCCGCAAAAACACAAACGGCGCGTTGGGCACGCCGTATTTTACAAACGCCGCTTTCATCGCCTGTTTGTTCGTCGCTTTTCGCGCGGTATCCACGGAGATCGGTGAAGGCAACTGCAGCGCCTCCGCCACCCTGGCCGCCGTGAGCACCGGCTGATCCGAGCCCACGGTAAACACACCGTCTACCTGATGCTGTCGGGCCGCCGCTATGCAGGCCTGCGCATCAAATGTGCTCACGCGTACGTGCGCATCGCACACATCGGCCGCAGGCGGATGCGCCAGATAATCCGCAAGCACCACCTGATGCCCCATGGATTTTATTTTCTTCGCCGCCGTCAGCTGGCATTGCGAGCCGCCCAGCAGCATCAACTTACTCACCGTAAACTCCCCTTCGGTTGCCCCGCCCAACCGCTTGTGATACAATTCATCATATTATGTGGCAGGAGGAAATCACATGCGACGTTTGGACTGTCTGGGTGATATGTGCCCGCTGCCGCTGATGAAGCTGATGCAGTGCCACGATCAGCTTCAGCGCGGCGAGCATGTGATGCTGATCGTGGATCAGGTATGCACATACGAAGGTGTGCTGGCCTACTGTAAAAAGCAAAACATCCAAACATCCGTGAAAGAGCCCATCTCCGGCATTTGGGAGATTACACTGTATCAGAAAGTCAATCTATAGTCCAGCGGCTAGCAAATCGTAGTCGGGACCATATTTTCAAAATATTTCTTTACCGTCGTCAGCTGGTAATTGTTGTTTTCCGGCCTGTGTTTGAAGATGATGGAAACATCATAGCGCAGACAGAAATCTTCCGTATCCACAATTTTGAGCTGCTGGAGGTAAATTTCTTTTTTAACGGCCATATACGGCAGGAAGGAAAGGCCGTTTTTATCGATCACCATGGATTTAACCGCCTCGGTGCTGTCCAGATGATAGGAAACGTTGAACTCTTCCAGCGTAAAACCCATTTCCTTAATCTGCTCGGCAATCATGCGATAGGACGAATAGCTCTCGTCCAGCAGCACCAGCGGATGGCTTTTCAGCGCTTCCAGCGAAAGGCTTGGCCGCACGGTATAGTCCGCCGCTGCCACCAATACGATCTGATCGGAAAACACATTGCGGCAATACAGCTCGCTGTCGTCGGTCTCGCCTACGATAAAGCCGATGTCCGCCTGGTTTTCCATTACATGGCGGATAACATCGCGCGACGGCATGGAGGCCAGCGTAAACGTATAGCCTGGAAACCGTTCCTTGGCTTTGACCAGCGAGCAGGGAATGGCATAGTTTGCCGCCACCTGGGTTGCCACCACGCGGCAGGTTTCGTTATGGTTGCGCAGATTATTCAGCTCTTCCAAAAATTGATTATAGGTAAATATCAGCTGTGCCGCATAGCGCTGGGTTATCAGCCCCGCATCGGTCAGCTGAATACCGCGGTTGCTGCGTTCGAATAGCTTGCAGCCCAGCGTATCTTCAATCTTCTGCATTTGCAGGCTAAGCGCCGGCTGCGAAATGTGCGATGCTCCCGCAACCTTGGAGATGCTTTTTTGTTCTGCGATTTTCAGGAACAGGTTCAAGTGTTCCAACTGCATATGATTTCTCCTTCCGTATCCACATGGATAACGTGAAATAAATTTGTCGGATATTCTATTAGATTTTATTATATCACTTCGCGTATCAGCCATCAATGTTGCTTATACTAGATTGTGATAAAATTGTCTAATGCAACACAAGTAACTTCAATGCTGCATACAAAACCTCACATGTTATAATGTTTGAGAATGATGCCGGCATGGGCTGCGGAAAACGCCGGCCAGAATGAGGAGGTGCTGGGATGTCTGAATCTGCGACTGTACCAGTGCAGAGGACCATTACCAGAAATACGAGCAAACGAAGGAAGAAAAAGAATCAATTGCCAATCGCGCTGGGCGTGCTTTTGTTGATTATTGTTATCGGCATCCTGCTGTCGATATTCCAATCGACAACCGTCGGCTTGTTTTGGGTGTTTGGCTGCACCTTCGGTTTTATTTTGCAAAAGTCGCGCTTCTGCTTCACCGCATCCCTGCGTGATCCCTGCATCACCGGCAGTACCTCGATCACCAAGGCTGTGCTGATTGCGTTTGCGCTGACCAGCATCGGCTTTACCGCCATTAAATACAGCGCGTTTGCGGCCGGTGAAACCATCCCCGGCATGAGCTATGTGCGGCCGATCAGCCTGGCCACGGTTGTGGGCGGCATCATGTTCGGCATCGGCATGGTTATTGCGGGCGGCTGCGCTTCCGGCACGCTGATGCGCGTTGGCGAAGGCTTTATGATGCAGGTGCTGGCATTGGCGTTCTTTATCATCGGCTCGCTGTGGGGCGCCCATGATATGGGCTGGTGGAACCTGAACGTGATTGCCGATTCCCCCAGCGTTTTCCTGCCGGATGTGTTCGGTTGGTTTGGCGCGATCGTTATCCAACTGTTGATTATCGCCTGCCTGTACGTTGCCGCGGACCTGTGGGAACGCAAAAAGATGGGCATCAAAGACGAGGAATAGTATTATGCCAGCCGGCATAACGCTTCCAAATATTATTATCTAGGAGGAACCTACAATGGCAGAATATGAATTGGATTGTTTGGGCGAAGCTTGCCCCGTACCCCTGATGAAGGCCGAGAAAAAAATGAAGGATCTCAAAGCCGGCGATGTGCTGATCGTGCATATTGACCACAGCTGCGCCATGAAGAACGTTCCCGAATGGGCGCGCTCGCAGGGCTATAACGTAGAAGTGGACGAAGTGGACGACGGCGAATGGGATGTTGTAATCGAAAAGGTGTGACCGTAGCGTCCACCCATTCGAATCGCCAATAGGCGCCCTGTAAGAAGAAAGGTCGTGGGACATTGAAAAAGGTATGGGAGAACATCAGTAAAAACCGATACTATAAAATGGTTTTCAAAAATCCATTTACATACATCACCGGCGCGGTGCTTCTCTCCATCACGCAAATCGCTCTGTTTGCTTCTACCGGTAACCCGTGGGGTGTATCAGGCACGCTGGCAAACTGGGGGGCCTGGATTTACCAGCTGTTTGGCGGAAGCGTGGAGAAATGGTATTACTTTTCCTCTTCCGGGGCACAGAACACGCTGAATGCCGGGATATTGAATCACGGCGGAACGATGCTCAACGTAGGCCTGGTCTTCGGCGCGCTGCTCGCAACGCTGCTGGCTTCGCAATTCAAGTTTAAAAAGATCAAGTCTCTCAAGCAAGTGGTTGCCGCTGTGCTCGGCGGCCTGCTGATGGGCTACGGCGCTCGCCTTGCGGGCGGCTGTAACATCGGCGCGCTGTTTTCGGGCATTTCCTCCCTGTCCCTGTCGGGCTGGGTGTTTGCGGCGTTCCTGCTGGTAGGCGCGTTCATCGGCAGTAAACTGCTGGCGAAATTCTTCATGTAAGCTTCATGCCCTTGTGAAACGAATCTTCGTTTCCCTGGTCTCCTTACATTCACCTGAGAAAACCGTGATGCGCTGATGTACCATCGCGGTTTTCTCCGTGGACAAGGAGATTATGCGGAACAGATATCGTTTCATCTGCGCATGATATTTGGCAAATCGACGTAAAGGAACGGGGAACATGGAAAAGAAAATTGAGAATTATGACGTAGTCATCATCGGCGGCGGCGCTGCGGGCCTTACCGCCGGCATCTACTGCGGCCGTGCAAGGCTGAATACCCTGATCATCGAAAAAGCGCTGATCGGCGGCTTGGCCACCTATACCAACGAGATCGAAAACTATCCCGGATTTCCCGAGGGCAGCACCGGCCTGGGCCTGATGGAGCTGTTCCACAAGCAGGCAAAGAAATTCGGCGTAAAGTTCAAGCTGACGGACGTGCGCGACGTGAAGCTGGAAGGCGAAGACAAGGTTGTGGAAACCTTCCGCAACGCCTATCACTGCAAGGTCGTTATCATCGCTTCCGGCGGCAAGCCCCGCCTGACGGGCGCCAAGAACGAAGAGAAATACCTTTACGATAAGGGCATTTCCTTCTGCGCCACCTGCGACGCGGCGGCCAATACCGGCAAAACCGTCATGGTCATCGGCAGCGGCGACGCAGCCATTGAGGAAGGTATGTTCCTCACCAAGTTCGCCAGCAAGGTCCTGGTCTCCGTTTTGCATGACGAAGGCATTATGGACTGCAACGAAATCGCCAAAGGCGAGGCCATGCGCAACGAGAAGATGGAGTTCCTGTGGAACACCACCGTGGACGAGTTCAAGGGCGATGGCAAGCTGACCCATGTCGCGCTGAAGAACACCAAGACCGGCGAAGTGACGGATGTTCCCGTGGACACATGCTTTATCTTCATCGGCTATCTGCCCAACACCGAGATTTTCAAGGGCATGATCGACATGACCCGCGGCGGATATGTGATCACCAATGAGCGCATGGAAACCAAAATCCCCGGCGTATTCAGCGCCGGTGACGTACGCGACAAGTTCTTGAAGCAGGTTTCTACCGCCGTCGGCGACGGCGCAATCGCCGGCTATGCCGCCGAGAAGTACATCGCCGAGAGCGAAATGTTCGCAAACCAGATCATGGGCGAAAGCCGCCGTATCATCTATGTATACAACGCCGCCAGCGCGGAGGACCGCAAGCTGCTTACCGACATGGAGATCTATGATAAGAACTGCTGCGATCTGCTGCTTAAAAAAGTGGACGTGTACAAGTCCAACGGCCTTGCCCAGCGGCTGGGTGTGGACCAGGTGCCCTGCGTTGCCTATGTGAAGGACAACAAGGTCATCGGCTGTGTAACCTGCGGTGATATCTGCCCCGCCAATATCGACAAGCTGGTTAAGGAATAACACAACCCATCATTCACAATAGCAAAACTCCCGACCTGATGGTCGGGAGTTTTGCTATTGTACTTTACTACGATTGACAAGCCAGGCGATATACGGCGGCAATCTCCTTGCGGGTCAGCGGATGGAAGTAGCCAAGCTTATCCCCGTTGTTCAGCAGGCATTTTTCGGCCATGATCGGAATATCTTCCTCTCTGGCGCCCAGCTCCGCAAAGCCGGTCGGCATGCCGATCTCCCGATAAAACGCTTCCAGCAGCCGGATGCCCTCCCGCGCCGTGCGTTCAGGTTTTTCAAAATCCATGCTGATGCCGAACACGCGCACCGCAAACTGGGCAATGCGCATCACACGATAGGAAAGCTGATACTTTAAAAACGCAGGAAACATTACAGCCAGTCCCGCGCCGTGCGCCACATCGTACAGGCCGCTGAGCTCATGCTCCATCATATGCGTGCTCCAATCCTGCTGGCGGCCTACACCCAGAATGTCGCTGTGCGCCACCGAGCCTGCCCACATGATATTGGCACGCGCGTCATAGTTCTCCGGATCCTTCATCACAATCCGCGCATACTTCATCACACCGCGGATCACGCCCTCGCACATGCGGTCGCTCACATCCACCTCCGGCGTGTTGGTGAAGTAGCGCTCCATTACATGGGCGATCATATCCACCACACCGCACGCGGTTTGGTACGGCGAAAGCGAAAAGGTAATGACCGGATTCATAATGGCAAACTTAGGCCGCATCAGTTCCGAATCGCAAAAGCGTTTCAGCTGGCCCTCTTCCCGGGTAATCACGCTGCTGTTGGACACCTCGCTGCCCGCGGCAGGCAGCGTGAGGATCACGCCCAGCGGCAGTATATCCTGCGGGGCAGCCTTGCCCGCATAGAAGTCCCAAAAGTCGCCATCGTACTTGACCCCCACGGCAATCGCCTTGGACGAATCAATCACGCTGCCGCCGCCGATGGCCAATATCATATCCACGCTTTCCCGGCGGCAAAGGTCAATCCCCTCACGCACCAGCGTATCACGCGGATTGGGTTTCACGCCGCCCAGCTCCACATACGATACACCAGCCTTGGTAAGCGACGTCTTTACCCCGCCCAAAAGCCCGCTTTTAATCACCGAACCTCCGCCGTAATGCAGCAGCACCTTGCTGCCGTATGCACGGCACAGCTCTCCCGCCTTATGCTGCGTGCCCCGCCCGAAATAAAACTGCGTGGGGCTGCAAAACACAAAATCGTTCATGAGATATCCTCCTTTTCGTTGCGGTTTACAAAAGCCGCATAAACACGTCTCCCGTAAAATCCTGCAATTCAAATTTGTATCTCCAGCATACAGCATTTCTTACCGGAATTCAACGCCGTTTGGCAAAGAAAAAGGGCTGTCGCCATAAGCGAAGCCCCTAAGAATATACCTTTAGCCTATTTTCTGTGGAGGATCTCACTGCGCTTGGGCCCCGTGGAGATCATCTTGATCGGTACGTCGATTTGCTTTTCCAGAAAATCGATGTAGCTGCGGCAATTTTCCGGCAGTTGGTTGAAATCTGTTACGCCCCGCACATCCGTTTTCCAGCCCGGCAATACCGTGTATACGGGTTTGCAGCGCATCAGCGTCGGTGTGGACGGGAACTGGGTGATGGTCTTGCCATCTGCTTCGTAGGCCGTGCATACGGGGATTTCGTCCAGATAGCCCATCACGTCCAGGTTTGTCAGCACGCATTCCGTTGCGCCATGCACCATGCAGCCGTATTTGGTAGCAATCCCGTCAAACCAGCCTACGCGGCGCGGCCGGCCGGTCGTAGCGCCATATTCGCCTGCGTCGCCTCCGCGCCTGCGCAGCTCCTCAGCCTCGTCGCCAAACAACTCGGTCACAAACGGACCGGCGCCGACACAGCTGGAATATGCCTTGGTTACGCTCAGCACATCCTTGATCGAGGTTGCGGGCACGCCGGCGCCCACCGTGGAAAATCCGGCCAGCGGAGAAGAGGACGTGGTATACGGATAGATACCATGGTCGGGATCACGCAGCGCACCCAGCTGGCCTTCCATCAAGATGGTCTTGTTTTCTTTAAGCGCCTGGTGCAAAAACGCGGTGGTATCGATCACCAACGGACGGATACGCTCCGCCTTTTCCTTAAGCATGGCTACCAGCTCTTCCAGATCCAGCAGCGGTTTATGGTACAGGTGCTCCAGCAGCGCGTTCTTTTGTGCAACTACGCTTTCCAGCCGCTGCCGCAGGATCGCTTCATCGTACAGCTGGCTGACCTGAATACCGATTTTCAGATATTTATCGCCGTAGAAGGGGGCAATGCCGCTCTTGGTGGAGCCGAAGCTTCCCTTTCCCAGCCGTTCTTCTTCAAATTTGTCAAAATCAATATGGTAAGGCATCATAACCTGCGCACGGTCGCTGATAAACAGCTTGGGCTTGGGCACGCCGCGCTCGATAATCGCGTTATACTCCGTAAACAGCTTATCGATATCCAGTGCGACACCGGGAGCGATCAGGTTGACAATGTTCTGGTGAAACACACCGGAAGGCAGCAGATGGAGGGCAAACTTACCGTAGTCGTTGATAATCGTGTGTCCCGCGTTTGCACCGCCCTGAAACCGGACGACCACATCGCTGTTTTCCGCAAGCACATCGGTGATCTTCCCCTTGCCTTCATCGCCCCAGTTTGCTCCGACAATCACTTGAACCATAGTGACGCTCCCCTTTCGTGCGCTAGACTGATAAAAACACCAACGTTCATTATGCCTCACTATGGGTACGCTGTCAACTCTTGCGGCCCATTGAAAGCAGGCGGCGTAAAGTTTCCCGATCTTGCATCACCCCATAAAACGTGTTACAATATGTGGACATTTCAGAGCGCTTTGTTTGCGGAAGGATGGGCGTATGGGCATTACAAAGGTGATCGCAGAAGGCAAAGGAAAGCGGATCTATGCCACCGATAACCCGGATGAAGCCGTTGTCTATTATAAAGATGAAGCCATCGCGTTCCGCGGCTTAAAAATCGGCCGTATTATCGGCAAAGGCGAGATCAACAATCTCCTTTGCGAGTATATTTTCACGCTCCTGCAGCAAAAAGGCGTGCCCAACCATTTTCTCCACCGCATCAACGACCGCAGCTCGCTGGTGCTGCGTGTGGATATTATTCCCGTCGTAATCAAGGTACGCAACATCGTAGCGGGCAGCCTGGCGCAGCGCATCGGCTATCCGGAAGGTACCCATCTTAAAAACACCGTCATCGAATATTGCCTCAAGGACAGCAATCTGGATGACCCGATGGTCAACCTGACCCATATCACCGCCATGGGCATCGCCACCACACAGGAACTGCGCAAGATGGAAGACATCGCTATCAAAGTCAACGGAATCCTGACCGATATCCTCAGTGACATCAACATCGAACTGATCGATTTCAAGCTCGAATTCGGACGGTTCCATGGGGATGTTTTATTATCTGATGAAATATCTCCCGATACCTGCCGATTTTGGGACGTGAGCACGCACGAGCCGTTGGATATCGACCGCTTCCGCCGCGATCTGGGCGATACGGAAGAGGCATACCGCGAGGTGCTGCACCGCATGACCGGTTATGTATTAAAGAATAACGAGGAGAACCCTGATCATGTTTAGTAATCAAACGCTTCTGATCACCGGCGGAACCGGTTCCTTCGGCACAGCGGTGCTGGAACGGTTTGCCAAAACCAACATTAAAGAAATCCGCATATTCAGCCGTGATGAAAAAAAGCAGGATGATATGCGGCATACCTATCAAAATCCGAAGATCAAATACTACATCGGCGATGTGCGCGACATCAATTCCATACGCTCCGCATTGCACGGTGTGGATTACGTGTTCCACGCCGCGGCGCTCAAGCAGGTGCCGTCGTGCGAGTTTTTCCCGATGGAAGCGG
>DAOPIR010000043.1:0-17107 GCA_035399245.1 Candidatus Limiplasma sp. | reverse complement strand
TGAGCTTGTTCCAGGCGGTGTCGGTGATCACGGCGGAGATTGCGCCCAGCGTATGGCCGTCGAGGATCAGGGTCGGGGCAACTTCCTGGAACATGTTGGCATAGTAGTTGGCGATCGGCTGCTCTGCGCCGTCAACATCGCCCTTCTGCAGGCCGGTGTACAGCTCTGTGAAGGTGTAAACGGTCGGGTTTGCGCCAAGGTTCTTCACCATACCGGTCATAACCGGGTCTTCGGATACGCGGATCTTGAGGCCGGCGAGGTCTTCGATGCCGTTGACTTCCACGCCCGTGCGGAAGAAGAAGTGACGGAAGCCCTCTTCGCCGTAGAACAGGCCGCGCAGCGGGATACCCAGCTCCTGGGGCTGATTGAGGAACTCTTTGGCCAGATCGCTGTTGGCGAAGTTCCAGAAGTGCTCACGGCTTACAAACGTGTAAGGGATGGACAGCAGCGTGGACTTCGTGCAGCCGTAGCTGGTGAGTGCGAAAGCGGATACACGCAGGATGTCTACGCTGGTGCCGCCGCCAAGCAGGTCGTCCAAAATCTGGGACTCGGTGCCCAGCGTGCCGGAGAAGTGCGCGTCGATGATGATCTGCCCGCCGGACAGCTCCTCAACCTTGTCTTTGAAAACCTGGCCGAGCGTGCCTACGAAGCTGGTTTCCGGGTTGACTTCGGAATATACCAGAGTGATGGGATCGTCCGCCATGGCAACCGCGCTGACAGACAGGATCATGGCAAGCGCAAGAACGAGAGACAGAATCTTTTTCATGTGGTTTCCTCCTTATCGGTGTTTAGTTGTTCAGCAGAGCGCGCGTTCGGCTCCCCTGTTTTGACCACATTCTATCATATTGTGTTTGCAGCGTCAATGATTTTTTCGCATTTTTCTGAAATTTGTATACAAGTCCATACAATGCGCAACTGCTGATATACTTGACAAAGCCTTTTGCATACTAGTATTGCTCTTCTTTTTTTCACTAGTTGTATGCATTTTAAGAGCACAGTTTTCGCCCTCCGAATCCGGCACATTCTGTGTGCCGCCACCCGCCAAACCCGTGCTGTGTAAGGGCTACCACAAAATGTGCCTTGCAAAGCCGCCGCGAATATGTCACAATAAAATCCGAACCGACCGCGAAATGGGAGGCGGATGTATGGACGCGCAAACAGCCATCACGGTCCCCGTGACCCTCGATAAAAAAACATTTCAGCATTTTGGCAGGTTTGATACGTTCCGCCGCCAAAAGCGCTGGCGGCTGCCCATCTGGTTTATGGTGATCATGCTGGGCTTTGCCACCTATATCTTTTTCCAGACGGACAAGGCGCAGTCCGGCCTGATCGGCGGCGTGCTGACCGGGATCGGGCTGAGCCTGCCGATCGTGTATTTTTCCTCCTTTTTCCTCACGCTGCGGGAAAACGTAAAAAAATACGGCCTGCCGCGCCGCGTATATACGCTGAAGCTGACGGACCAGGACGTGTATATCCACTCCGAGATCAACAAAGACGAACAGATGACCCTGCCGTGGGACAAGCTGTTTGCGGCATGGCGCGCACCCGACGCCGTGTACCTGTATGTGCTGCCCTCACGGGCGTTTATCCTGCCCGCGGGGCAGGCCGACGCACCCGACGACGCGCTGTGGGCGCTGATCACGGCGCGCCTGCCCGCCGACCGGTGCCGCGACCTGCGCCGCGGAGGCAGCGCCGCATGATCGCGCAGGCGCTGGTGTTTAATCCCTCCCGCGAGGTGCTGATGGTGCGCCAGTACGTGCAGCGCGGCGATATCGTATGGAATTTTCCGGGCGGGCAGGTGGAAGCGGGCGAAACCGCCGAGGCCGCCTGTATCCGCGAGGTAAAAGAAGAAACAGGCTACGACGTGAAAATCGTTCGCCTGCTGCACTATGATCCGTCCATCGGGGACGGCAAATATTCCTATCTGGCCGAGGTAACGGGCGGCGCGCTGACGCTGGACCACAGCCTGCCCGACAATGACGATCTGCTGGCCAACGCCTGGGTGCGCACGGACGATCCCGCCAAATGGGACGCCTATACGCTCGATCTTCTGGCGCGGTATCGGGCAGGCGTGCCTGCCGAATAGGCGGTTAAAGCGCTTTCATCATCAGCAGCTCCGCCGCCTGCACATACGGCGGCGTATCCAGCAGCAGACAGCCGGTATCCTTATAGCCGAGCTTGCGGTAAAAATGCTGCGCGCCCTCATCCGCCTGCGTGGAGGTCATCACGCAGCGGTAACCAAGGGCGCGCATTTCCTTTTCCCACTGCGCCATCGCCTGCCGGCCGCAGCCCTGGCCGCGGGCGGCCTCCGCAAAATAAATCAGCGTCAAAAACGGAATTTCATCCCAAAACAGGTTGTACCGCAGCACGCCGACCGGTATTTGATCGGCCTTAAGCAGATAACACCGGTGGTCTTTCATCTTGCGCAGCAGCTCGTTTTGGGCAATTTGCGTGTCAAACCGGCGCCATGCCGTGATATCGTCAGGCGTCGCATATTCCATGGCAAACATCGTTTTCCCCTCCCGCATAGCAAACAAACTCCCGCAGGATCTCCGCCGTATCCAGTATGGCGGCCTGCGCCAGCGTATAGCGGCGCAGCAGATGCCCGACGAACGCGCATCCCAAATAATATCCCACGTCGGCATGCCCTTCGTAGTTTTCCCAGTCGCCGAAGAAATCCTGCGTGCTCTCTCCGGCCCGCATCCTGCGCAGATACTCCCGCTTGATCTCATCCTCATGGCTCCGGCACCATTCCAGCCATCCGTCCCGATCCTGATGATAGGCGGAAGTGTTGCCCAGCAGCAGCTGTTCGCACCGCATGGCGATTCCCTCACGGTACAGCTGCCAAAGGGCCTTTTCGTTTTGCCCCTTGACCGTACTGCGGCCGCCGCGCATGGCGTCGTGCCAAAGGTGGCCCAGCTCATGGTACACAAGCGCACACAGGGTGTCCCGATCGCACCAATCCAGCTCGATGATTTTTTCGATGCCCAGCAGTACGGCGGGCCTGCCATCCAGTGCGGTAGCCCAGCCCGCGCCGCTGCCAAGGCCCAGGTACAGGATGATATCCGCGTCGGGCGCAAGCCCGAGTGTCGCTTCCATTCTTGCCTGCAAATTCCCTGTGCAGGCAGCAAAGGATTCATGTACCCGCCGCATTTGCTCCCTGTCGGTCAGGGCCGCCCTGACCAGCGGCAGCACATCCCGCCCGAAATCGTATGCCGCGGTATCCGCCTCCACCTTGCCGGCCAGCGTGGCGGAGATGGTTGCCGCATAAGCCCTCCATGCCGGCAGGGAGAAATGATCCGTCGGGAAATGCGTTTCGATTTCGGGATAAGTATCGCGTATTCTCATGGTTATGCGCTCCCGTTTCTTTACAGCGTGATCCAGTACCGCTGTTTGATAATGCCGTCGTCCACGATTTCGTTTTCCAGCACGCCGCCGCATTTTCGGATGGTGCGGGCGGACGCGATATTGCTTTTATCACAGGTGACCAGGGCGCGCGTTATCCCCAGCGCCCTGGCATGCGGCAGCGTGGCCGCCAGCATGGCCGCGGCATGCCCCTGCCGCCGGAAGCCCGGGCGCACGCCGTACCCGATGTGCCCGCCGCAGCGCAGCAGATGCTCGTTAAGCGTATGGCGCAGGTTGACCGCGCCGATCACCGTGCCCTGCGGGTCCATCCAAAAATAGGTGTGCGCCGTTACCCAGTTGTCGGGCGCCTGCGTTTCCATGCGCAGGGTATCCTCCAGCCACGCCGCGTAGCTGCGGCCCTGCAGCCGCGCCGAAAACGGGGTGATCGGCTCTCCGTGCGCGGCCCAGTCCTCCTGAAACGCCATAAATGCGGCCTCCATGCCAGGCTCCGGTCTGCAAAGCTCCATCCCGTACTCTCCTTCTGCCCGCAGGGGCGGCGGCGGTTGATTTTTATGCACCGTTTGGATCAGTATACGCGGCGGCCGGCCCGCCGTCAAACGCGCCGCAGGCAGTGCAAACCGGCCTGTGCAGCGCGTTTTCATCCGCGTGCGGCTGCCCGTTACATTTGTAAAGATATCGCCAGGCCGGGGAAAGCCCTGTATGTTGATGTATACTATATTTAGAATGTTCTATACAAAAGACAAATGCAAGGCATGGAGGATGAATGCGTATGCGCAGCACGAAAGGGTTCCACGGTTTGATTGCATGGGCGCTTGCCCTGGCGCTGCTCCTTACCTGTACAGCCGCGCTTGCGCAGGATACCGCCGCGCAAGCGCTGTATACCACCGCAGCCTCCGCCATTGAAGAGCAGGACGCCGTTGACGCGGCGCTGCTGGCGGAAGCCGAGCTGGGCTACACGTTTGCCGATCCGCTGTGCGTGGTCAACCCCTACGGCAGCGTGCCGCTGTCCGCCGTCATTCTTTTTGACACGGAAGCGGAAACCGCCGTCACCCTCACCGTGAAGGGCCATGCCGAAGAGGACGACGTGACCGCCGTGTTCGCCGCGGCCACGCGGCATGTGCTGCCCGTGATCGGCCTGTATGCCGACGAGGCTAACACCGTGGTGCTGACCCTGTCCGACGGCAGCACCTCCACCGTAACGGTGCAGACCGAAAGCATTGAAGACGAAGCGCTGCTGGCCGGTACGGTCACCGTGCCCGCCGGCGAGAGCTACGATTATACGGAGCTGACCTTCCTGTCCGTCGGCAACACCCAGTGCATCGCCGCGTACGACAGCAAGGGCGACCTGCGCTACTACGCCGATTTTCCGGCCAGGCGCACCACGCCGGTGCGCCAGCTCGCCAACGGGCACTATCTGGTCGCGTCCGACAACACCGCCGAGGAAACCGAGGCAAACGGCGGATTTATGGAGGTCGATCTCTGCGGCAAAATCTATGCCCTGTACAAGCTGCCCGGCGGCTTTCACCATGACGTAACGGTGCTGCCCGGCGGCAACTACCTCGTTGCCACCTCGCAGGACGACCTCGCCGTGCTGATGGATACGGTGGTGGAGGTGGATTGCGAAACCGGCGACATCGTGTGGACGCTGGACTTAAGCAACCTGCTGGATTCCGCCGACGGCGGCAGCACCCTCTACCGGGAAAAGGACTGGGCGCACATGAACGCAATTGCCTATGATGCGGCGACCGACAGCGTGCTGCTGTCCTGCCGCGCGATCAACGCGGTGGTCTCCGTCGACAAAACAGCCAAAACCGTCAACTGGATTCTGGGCGACCCCGAAGGCTGGACGAACACCGACCTTTCGCTGTTCTTCACCCCCGCCGAGGGGCAAACGGATTTTGAGTGGCAGTACGCCCAGCACGACGCGACGTTCCTTGACTCCACGCATATTCTGCTGTTTGACAACGGCACCGCCCGCTACAAAACCACCACCCCCGAGGACGGGCAAAACACCGCCAGCTACTCCCGGGCGGTGGTGTATGCCATCGATACCGATACCATGACCGTGACGCAGGAGTGGGCCTACGGCAAGGCCCTGGGGCTTGCGTGGTATTCCAGCCATTTCTGCAGCGCGGATTATGACGCGGATGCCGACGCCTACTGGCTTTGCAGCGGCGTAACCTCCTACGATACCGTCACGGACAACTATGTGGCAGCGGCCGCCGACGCCGCCGATTCGTCCACGGTGGAAACGCTGGCGAAGGTGGACTTGGTGCAGGGGACGGATTTGCTCTACGAGCTGGTGGTAAACGGTGCGGGCTACCGCGCGGCGCGCCTGGATCCCTATGCCTATCCCGCGCAGATTGATCTTTCGGTGTCCGGCGTAATCTATACATACACCGCGCAATAGCCGTCGATACGCGCAGCCTTGCGGCGCATTTTCATCGGCGTGCGCAGGTTCGGTTCGACGTTTGATTTCTTCCTATTCCAAAAATTATTTATAAAGCGTCAAAGCGGGCGGCTAAAAACCACGGTTCGCCTTGGTTTTGACGTGCTTCTTTGTCTTTTCTGGTGCCATTTTGGACAATCTTTCCGTACCCTCCGTATCTGATTGAAAAGCCTTACATCCGGTGCTATAATGCAAAACGTCTGTGCCCCGTTACACACCTGGGATCAAGGATCCCGGCGCATGGAGCGCGACTGTATTGCGTAGCTTCAATGGCGGAGAAAAGGAAGGGACCGGTTGGCTGCGACCGCGTATGCGGGTCGGAAGAGGGAGAAGGAGAGGGATTTTTTCACGTGTTATCTTATGAATTTTTGCTTGATCTCGCACTGATACTGCTGTTTACCAAGCTGCTGGGGATGGGAACCCGCAAGCTGCACATGCCCCAGGTGGTAGGCGCGCTGATCGCCGGCGTGGTGCTGGGCCCCTCGGTGCTCAATCTGCTGCACGACGTGACGTTCCTCAAAAAGACCGCGGAGCTCGGCGTGGTGGTGCTGATGTTCAACGCCGGATTGAACACCGATATGGACGAGATGAAGCACGCGGGCAAGGCCTCCTTCATCGTCGCGGTGATCGGCGTGCTGGTGCCGCTGCTGGGCGGCTTCGGCGTGGCGACGCTGTTCCACGTGGGTACGGCGGATGCCGGATCCAGCGTGTTTTTGCAAAACCTCTTCTTCGGCGTCATCCTCACGGCAACGTCCGTGAGCATTACCGTGGAAACCCTGCGCGAGCTGGGCAAGCTTTCCTCTCCCGTAGGCAGCGCAATCCTCGGCGCGGCGCTGATTGACGATATCATCGGCATTATCGCCCTCACCGTGGTGTCCTCCACGGCGGACTCCAGCGTGAATATCTGGATCACGCTTCTCAAAATTCTGCTGTTCTTCGTGTTTGTGGCCGGCGCCGGCTACATCTTCTACCGCCTGTTTACCTTCTTTAATAAGCGCGATAACCGCGACCTGCGCCGCTACGTGATCGTGGCGTTTGTATTCTGCCTGCTGCTGGCGTTCAGCGCCGAGCACTTCTTCGGCGTGGCGGACATCACCGGCGCGTTCTTCGCGGGGCTGATCATCAGCCATACCGAGCGTACCAAATATCTGGCCAACCGCTTCTCCACACTGTCGTATATCCTGCTGTCGCCTATCTTTTTCGCCAGTCTCGGCCTCAACGTGGATCTGTCCAACGGCATTTCCAGCCATATCCTGGTGTTTGCCGGCGTGCTGCTGCTGGTGGCCGTGCTGACCAAGGTGGTCGGCTGCGGGCTGGGCGCCAAAATGTGCGGCTACTCCGGCCGCGAGTCCATGCAGATCGGCGTGGGCATGATGTCCCGCGGCGAGGTGGCGCTGATCATATCGCAAAAGGGCGTGGCGCTGGGGCTTTTGTCCACGGCGTACTTCGGCCCGATTATCCTGCTGGTGATCGCGACCTCCATCATCACTCCGATCATTTTGAAGCTCACCTTCTGTGAGCCCGGCCAGGGCGGCGGCAAGCTGGCCTGCATGCTGCACCGCAACAAGAATATCGCCAGCCCCGACGAAGAGTTCCCCAGCTGCGGGTTCACGCCGCAGAGTTAACCCTGGCAGGGGAAGAATATAATTATGGTAGATTTTAGATTGGCATAGGATTCGATATTATCTTTTGTGGCTGCCCTTAAGGGCAGCCACTTGTTTTATTCCTCTTTGTTGCCATCATGGCTGCGGGCGTGCAGCCACAGGGTTAGCGGCCACCAGATCACAAGCACCGCCGGGAACAGGCACCAGAAATAGTGGGGCGTGGAAAGCAGGTTGATGATCAGCAGCGTCAGCAGGATGTACAGTGTCGCCGTTACGGAAAACCGCTGCGCACCGGCGTGCGCGCCCCACACACTCAGCGGCCACCAGCCCACCGCCAGCACCGGGAACAAAAACCACGGATACCCGCCGGCGTTGGTGAACAGGTAGGTAAGCACGAACATCGCCGAAAGCAGCGCCATGGCGCACAGGGCGTAATGCAGCGGCTGGCGGCGGCCCGCGAAGTACGCGCTCATCGGCCACCAGAGCACGCCGAAGATCGGGTACATGCACCACGGATACCCGCCCGTGAGCACGTTTAAGATCACCATCGTCAGGATGATCATGCCGGAATATACGATCGAAATGCGAAAGCCTTTGGAAAGCCGCATCCACTTTTCGTTCATTTTCATTCACCTTCCCATACGACCGCGGCAGGCCCGCGGTGCTGCGGGCTGCGGGGCGATCCTTCGTCTTTGCTTGCCGGCGGACGGCATCCCCGTCCGCGCATCGGATACCCCTATTATAGCGGAGCGCGGGGCGGCCTGTCATGCGTTTTATGATATTCTAATGCAATCCCAATCAAACGCCGTTCCTGTTGCGATGTATCCAAAGCGCGGCGAAGACAGCAAAGGCCGACAGCCGCGGCGGATCAGGGTGCTTGTGTTTGGGCAGGTTGGGTGATATAGATCGCGGTCGGCCCGTCGCTGCCGCCGATGATCCCCACGGAAGATGTGCTGTGCAGCGCAACCGCGCCGGATACCACCAGCGCCGCGATCAGGAAAAACGTTATCATCAGACTATGTCGTGAAATCATGGTGTTGCCTCGATATTCAATGGTATTGCGAAATGGCCGGCCTATTCGGGCTTGGGCACGCCGCCGATCTTATCCGCGATATACAGGCCGTGGGCGGCGGCATGGGACAGCGAGCGGGTGAAACCGCCGCCGTCGCCGATGGCGTAGATATTGTGCGTGCCCTGCAGCTCAAAGTCGTCGGTGGCGGGGCGGGCGGAGTAATACTTGCACTCCACGCCGTACAAAAGCGTGTCATGGTTGGCGGTGCCGGGCGCGATCTTATCCAGTGCGTGCAGGGTTTCGAGTATATTATCCAGCTGGCGCTTGGGCATACACAGGCTCAGGTCGCCGGGCACGGCGGTCAGGGTAGGCCGTGTGGTGGACTGGAGCAGGCGCTTGGCGTCCGTGCGCCTGCCGTTTTCCAGATCGCCCAGGCGCTGCACCAGCACGCCGCCGCCGCTGATGAGGTTGGCAAGCGACGCTACATAGCGCGCGTACTCGATCGGCTTTTTGAACGGCTGCGTGAAGTGGATGGTGCTCAGCAGCGCAAAGTTGGAGTTTTCCGTTTTGCGGTCCGCACCGCGGTAGCTGTGGCCGTTGACGGTCATCACGCCGTCGGTGTTTTCCATCACGACGTTGCCGCGCTCGTTAAAGCAGAACATCCGCGTGGTATCGCCGTACTGCTTGGAGCGGTACCAGATCTTCGGCTCGTAAATCTTTTTGGAAAAATGATCCCAGATGATCGCCGGCAGCTCTACGCGCACGCCCACGTCCACCTGCGTGTTGGATACCTCGATCGCGTTTTTCATGCACCACTGGGCAAACATCCGGCTGCCGGCGCGGCCGACCGCAAAGATGATGGCGTCGGCAGTAAGCCGGCTGTCGTCGTTGAGCGTCAGCTCGTGGCGCTCCTTGTCGACGTCGGTCACCTCCGTATCGGTTACGATCTCGATATGCTTTTGGATTTCCGCCACCAGGCGGATCATCGTGTCGAAATTGCAGTCCGTGCCCAGGTGCTTGAGCTCCGCCTGCTGCATGTGCAGGTCGTGCTTGAGGCATTCTCGCTTCAGCTCGTTGTTGGGCGCAAAGCGCTCGGTCGTCGCGCCGTGGCGCACCAGGATTTCGTCCGCCTGCTCAATATAATCGCGCACGGTTTTTTCCGGCATAAAGTCGGTCAGCCAGCCGCCGTACTCGGTGGAGATCACATACTTGCCGTCGCTGAACGCGCCCGCGCCCGCGATACCCTCCATGATGGAGCAGGTTTTGCAGCCTACGCACGCGTCCAGCTTCTGGGTGATCATGGGGCACTTGCGCTTGGTAAGCGCGGCGCCCTTTTCAAACATCACGATGTGCAGCTCCGGGTTGATCTCGTTGAGCCGGTACGCCGCCATCAGGCCGCTGATGCCGCCGCCGATGATCGCAACGTCATAGTGTGTATGTTTGGTTTTCATTGTTTATCGCCTTTTTCCTTTGGTCGGTTGTTGCCGTGTTACAGTACAGTATACCACGGTTTATGCCCAATAGGCAGCGTTGATCTGCGGGCGCGATTGCAAAAACGCCACAATGCCCTTGGGCGTGAGCAGATGCCTGGGCACGCGCAGGCTTTCGTCCCGCACATCCACCAGCTGGTGCACGTCGCCGCCGGCAACCGCCAGCAGGTTGTTGTCGCGGGCAAAGGCGACCGCCTGCTCGTTGTGGCTTAGCTGGCGGATATTGCCGTTGTAGATCTCCACACCGTCCAGATACGCGGGATTCTGCGCCTTGCACCACGGGCGGAACGGGTGCGCCTGAAACAACAGCCAGCCGTGATCGCCGCAGTAGGCGTGAAAGTCCTTGAGCGAATAGCGGGACAGGCCGGTCGGCAGCTTGGCAAAGTCCGCTTCCTCCATGCCGTAGACCAGAAAATCGTTATCCGCGTCGAAAAACCGGAACTCCATGCCCGGCAGCACCGTAAAATCAAGCGTTTCCGCCGCTTTCTTCGCCGCATAATAGCCCTTCAAAAACAGGCTGCGCGTTTCCATGCTTTCAAACATGTCCGGCAGGTAGTGGTCCGTCACAATCGCGCCGCCATAGCCCTTTTGCGCAAAAAGACAGATACTCTCGCTCGCCGTGGCCACGCCGCAGGGGCTGGTTTCGGCGGTATGAAAATGAAACTCTGTTTTAACCAGTTGCTCGTTGATCATTTCGATGCGTTCTCCTATAACGGTATTTGGCGCGCCCTGAAGGCGCACCCTACCATCATACCATCAAATCGATATCCCGCAACCCCTGCCGCCCGTTATTTACCGCAGTTCAGTCCTCCGCCGCGCGCACCTGCGGCGTCAGGGTTTTATTCAGCTGTGTCGGCCAGTACAGGTAGCCGTATTCGATAAAATTGAACACGATCGCCTCATAATCCTCGCCCAACATCTGCACCACGTCGTCCAGCTGGCTGATCACCTCGTTGGGGTCGAAAAAGGCATTGGCCGCCTGCCCGTCCCATATACCGTAGTCCACGTAATAGGCGAGCAGCGCGGCGGGATCGCTCCCCACCTCAGCCACAACCTCGGGATAATGCGCGGCGTAATAATCCGCGTCAAACACCAGCCCGTAATCATCCGGCCCGTACTCCGCCACGCGGTAGGAAGGATCCTCAAAGAGGACAGAAACCGTTACCGAGCCATCCTCGTTTTGCGTGAAGGGAACCGGCGCACCGTTCACCGTAACGGTGAAATCATCCGTAAACACTGTGGCAGGCTTGGGCGCGAGCGTGATATCCGCGCGCAGGGTGGCGTACCCGGTGTCCGTGGCCTGCGTAACGGTGCTGCCCTGCAGGGCGGCCACGGTGGCATTGGTGTAAAAATCATCCACCGCGGCGGCCATGGAATCCAACACGTTGGCATAGGTGGCCTGCAGGGTAACAGCCGCCGAGGCAGCGGACGTATAGCACGGCCAGGCTTCAATCTCTTGGGCCAGCCAGTCGATCCGCTCCGACAGGAACGCGTACATGCCCTCGTAATTCTCCTGATAGGTGGGGTACACCACCGTTTCATACAGCCCAATGGGGTTCCACAGCACGTCGTTCATGGCGCGGGACGCGCTTTCCCACTGCCAGTACCAGGCAAGGGAATGCAGATACGTCCCATGCGCGTCCGTATCGCCCAATAGAATATCACGCACGATCGGCTCCAGCGTTTGCGAAAAGTACTGCTTTGCCATGGATTGAAACTCCGGAATGCGCAGCAGCCACCGGCCCCAGCCGCCCCCGCCCGATTCGGTGATGCCGGTGGGGTCGTCGGTATCGCACGTAAGGGAGTATGCCTTGTCAAAATCCCAAACCGGCCCCATGCGCACCTTGCTATCGCCCTGCTCCATCACAAAATAGGATTGATGGTCCCACGCGGCGTAACACTTGGCAAGCTCGCAAACCCAGTAATACGGCACCATCGAATCCGCGTCGAAGACGTCCGTCCAGCTTTGGCCGGTGCTCGGGTTTACGCCGTAGTTGTGCAGCGTGGCGTTAAGCCCTTCAAACTTTTCGGCCAGATATTCCACGATATCCAGCGACGCAAACTCCGGATTTTTGACCACAAACAGGTCGCCTGTCGACAGGCAGAAATAGGATTGCGAGCCCTGATAGTGCGCACAGTCCATCTCCAGCAAATAGCCGCCGAGGCTGTAGTTGCCGCCGTCAAACACATCTTCGGTGGCATACAGCGCACTGCCGCCGGCGGATACGGCACTGACCTGCGCGTGCGTGGTGATATCCACGCCGATTTCCTGATTGAGGGTTTCCAGAATATCCTCATAATCCGCCACCTCCACGCGCCCTGTGCCAACCTCTATCTTTTCGCTCAGCAGATAGGTGCCGCGGTATTCCCCGTCATAATACAGGTCCACCGGCGTGCTGTGGGAGGTTTCCGTTTGCCCGAGCTCCAGCGCCAGGTCGTTGGAAACCCAATCGTGCAGCAGGGTTGGATCAAAATACAGCGCGAGCAGCACCCAGCGCTTGTTGGCCTCGCCCGGGTCTCCGGTATCCAGCAGATCGGTCTTTTTTGCCAGTTTGATCTGGTAGGCGCGCTTGTCGTCAGTGTTGTCGGGATCCGTCTGCACCCAGGTGGAGTTGCCGCGTCCCCGGATTTTCGGCATGGCCCCATCGTACACGGTGGTGCCGTCCGCACGCAGGAGCACCATGGTGCCCGAGGTTGTCCGCGAATGATCGTCGCAGTCCTCCAGCCATTGCCGCCCCTCGGCCTGCGGATCGGCGCTGGTGATGTACAGGGAGCGGAGGTTGGCGGAGAACATGAGGATGAGCGTTTCAGCCGCCCCGTTTTCGGCGGTGATTGTCACGGCATACTGCCCATCGTCCGGCACGGCGGCAAACAGGGCCGTCAGGTCCCACGCCCCGCCGGAAGCAAACGAAACCGATTGCCCGTTATCGCCGGTGGCCGTGAGCGTGCCCGCCGCGTCCACGATGAGGGCCAGCTTGTCCGCCCGCGCGCAGGAGGGCAAAAACAGATAGGTCTGCCCGCCCACTACCGTGGTGCGGATTACCGTACCGGCGCTGTCCGACGCCTGATAGGTAACCGAAAAGCCTTCCGCCGCGGCCATGCCGCCCAGCAAAAGGCAAACCAGAAGCAGGATACCCCCAGCCATTTCTTCAACCGTAAGCGCTCCTTACAAAGCACAATATTGACTTTTTTCGATGGGCAAAGCGCAATCCCTTTTCCAGGCGCTTGAATAATGTGTAAAATGATACCGGCAGCCGCACATCATAGTGCGGCTGCCGGTTTATGATATCCCGATTACTTTGCGGATTGCTTGACTCAATGCCGTTTCCCAACGCGTATTCATTGCCATCCGGCAAACAGCATTGGATTGCGGCGCTTGCGTTATCCTGTTACAATAACGGTACTTTATCAATGTCTTAAGGAGCAACGGCATGAATTTCACCATCCACACGCCGCGCCTCATGCTGCGGCCGCTGCAGCCGGAAGATGCGCCGGCTCTCCACAGCATCGCAAACCAGCCGCATATTCTCAAATGGATGCCGGACTGGGCGCTGTCGCCCGCAAAAACAAAACGGCTGATCGAGGCGATGGCCGCCCATTACCGCGCGGCCACGAAGGACGACGCCTGGGTACTCTTTGCCGTTTTGCTGCAGGGCGCGCTGATCGGCGTTGTCGGGATCGGCAACAAAAAAGAAGTGGACAACGAAATCGAAATCGCCTATTTCATCTCCGCCGACCATGCGGGCAGGGGCTACATTACCGAAGCCGCAAAGGCTGCGGCGCGCTGGGCGCTGGACAGCCTGCAGCTGGAGTATCTGATCGCCATCGTGGAGATCGATAATGATCCGTCCCAGCGCATTGTGGAAAAGTGCGGCTTTCAAAAGCTCGAAACCCGCAGGATCCTCAATGCCGGGGAAACCGAAGAAAAGCCCTTTTACTATTATCGCTTGTACCGCGCATAAGGCCCGTCGCCTACCGGTTGTCGATCACACGCTTGGTTTTCTTTTCGCTGCGGGGCAGGCCGCCGATGGGGGCGAGCTCGATCGCGGCGGTGACGCCGATCTGGGATTTGAACTTGGCGGCGAGAGTCTCGGCCAGGGCGGCCTGATCCACGCCGGGCTCGCACTCCACGGCGAGGGTGCAGCAATCGCGTCCCTGGGCATGGTCCAGCGTAAAACGGAACTCGCTGGACGCGCCGTCCACCTGCACCAGCAGATCGTCGATCTGGCTGGGGAAGATGTTGACGCCCTTGATCTTGACCATGTCGTCGGTACGGCCGACAATGGTGCCGATGCGCGGAAAGCGCGAGCCGCAGGCGCACTGCCCCGGGATAATCCGCGTAAGATCGTGCGTGCGGTAGCGGATCAGCGGCGCGCCCTGCTTTTTAAGCGTGGTAATCACCAGCTCGCCCACGGTGCCGTCGGGCACGGGCGCGCCGGTTACGGGATCAACCACCTCAATGTAGAGGAAATCGTCCCAGATGTGCATACCGGCATCCTCGTCGCAGCTGATGCCGATGCCCGGGCCGTAGATCTCAGTAAGGCCGTAAATATCGTACAGCTTGATGTGCAGGGTATCGGCAATGCGGCGGCGCATTTTTTCGCCCCAGCGCTCCGAGCCGATCACGCCGACGCGCAGCTTGATCTGGTCGTACAGGTTGCGCTTTTCAATCTCCTCGGCCAGCAGCAGCGCGTAGGACGACGTGGCGCACAGCACGGTGGTTTCCATATCAACCATCATTTTCAGCTGTTTGTCGGTGTTGCCGGGGCCCATGGGCACGCACATTGCGCCCAGCAGCTCCGCGCCCGCCTGAAAACCGATGCCCGCCGTCCACAGCCCGTACCCGGGCGTGATGTGGATGCGGTCCAGATTGGTCACCCCCGCCATGCGGTAGCAGCGGGCAAACATCTCCGCCCAGTCCTCCACATCCTTGCGGGTGTAGGGAATGATCACGGGCTTGCCCGTGGTGCCCGACGACGAGTGGATGCGCACCACGTCCTCCGGCGGCACGGCCATCAGGCCGAGGGGATAGGCGTCGCGCAGGTCTTCCTTGCCGGTAAAGCCGATTTTTTCAAAGTCTTGCCGGCTCTTGATATCCCGCGCGTCCACGCCTTTCAGCCGGTCGGCGTAAAAGCCGTCGATCACGCACAATTTCGCAATCTGCTGGCGAATGAGTTTCAGTTGGTCGATAGACATTTCCATGATAAGTCACCTCTGTTTGCGTAACTGATTCAGTTACTGCATCTTCTTTCGTTAGGTTAATATAGTATTCCGCCGGTCATCAGCAGCGCGCCGATGATCAGCGCCGCCGCGTCGCGGATGTGAAAGGGATAGGTCTTATAGCCGGACATGCGGGTACGCAGATGGAAACCGCGCGCCTCGGCGGCGATGGCCGTCGCATCGATCTTGCGCACGGAGATCATCAGCAGCGGCACGGCCAGCGGCAGGATCAGCTTCATCTTTTTGAAAAACCCGCCTACGTCCAGCTCCACGCCGCGCGCGGTCTGCGCCTCCATGATAGCGGCCATCTCGGAGAGGAACAGCGGAATAAACCGCAGTGTGGTGGCGATGGTAAATGCGTACTTGTAAGGCAGGCGCGTTACGCGCACCAGCGCGTTGGTCAGGTCGCTGTACTCGGTAATGGTCAGCATCAGCGCCAGCGGAATGCACGCGGCCACCAGCCGCAGGCAGATGGTAACCGCGGTACGGATGCCCTCGTCGGTAACAAACAGGAAAACGCGGTTGCCGCCGCGCGAGAACAGCAGCTGGAGGATGAATAAAAACACGCTGAACTTCAAAAGCCCGATCAGCACACGCATCGTTTTGTTGGTAATGCCGCCGATCATACCCAGCAGGATATCCGCCGCGAGCACAAACAGCAGGTAATACACGCTGCCCGCGGCAAAGGCCGACACGCTGATGAGGAACGCCAGCACAATCTTGGTGATGGGGTTCATGCGGTGCAGTACGCTATTGCCCGGGCAGTACTCAAGAATATTCTTCATCGCGTCGCCCTCCCCGCAAGTACCGCGGCGACCATCTCGTCGGCATAGGCGGCATCGGCAAACGCCCCGCCCAGCCGCTGCGCCAGCTGCACAATCTGCGGCGGCAGCACGGACGCTTGCCGCATCACCGCTTCGTCGCGGAATACCGCGCGGGTTTCGCCGTCCTTAAGCAGCGTGCCGCCCGATACCACCAGCACGCGGCGCGCAAAATCCAGCACGACCTCCATGTCGTGGCAGACCATCACCACGGTCACGCCCTGCCGGTTCAGCGCCGCAATGGCGTCCATCACCTGCATGCACTCGCGGTAGTCAAGGCCGGTGGTCGGCTCGTCCAAAATCATAATCTCCGGCTCCACGGCGATGATCGAGGCCAGCGCCACGCGCTGCCGCTCGCCGCGGCCCAGCGTAAAGGGATCCTGGTCGCCGTCAAAGCCGAACTGCGCCAGCACGCGCTCCACGCGCCGGTCGATCTCGGTCTTTTCCATGCCCTGCAGGGTCAGCCCGAAGGCGATTTCCTCGCGCACGGTGTTTTTGCAGATCTGACGGTCGGGATCCTGAAACAGAAAGCCCACATGCCGCGCGATCATGCTGGTTTTCGCCTGGGCGGTATCCAGCCCCGCCACGGTCACCGTGCCGGACGTGGGCTTGATCAGCCCGTCGATCAGCTTGGACACGGTGGTTTTGCCCGCGCCGTTTTCCCCGATGATGGACACGAACTCGCCCTTGTCCACGGTAAAGGACAGGTTTTTGATCAGCGAATCGCAGTCCGGATAGGCGTAGCAGACATTGTCAAACGTAATCATTGCAGCACCGCCTTCATCATGGCCTCGGCCTCGTCCACGTTCAGCGACAGCCGGTCGATCGGGACGCCCGCGGTGCGCAGGGCGTTGGAGAGCGTCACCACGCGCGGGCAGTTGACGCCCATTTCCTCCAGCTCCGCCGCGTGGGTGAGCACCTCGCGCACAGGGCCGCAGTACTTGAGCTGTCCCTTGTCCACCACGGCCAGCTCGCGGGCGAACTCCGACAGCAGCATGATCTTTTGCTCCACAATGACCACGGTGATGCCGTAGTCCTCGTTGAGCGTCTTGAGCAGCGTAAAGATCTGGCGGCTGGACACGGGGTCCAATTCGCCGGTCGGCTCGTCCAGCAGCAATATCTGCGGGCGCAGCGAAAGCACCGCC